>NZ_JBDNWF010000030.1:10719-31954 GCF_047721125.1 Acetobacter papayae
TGCAGGTGCAGGTGCAGGTGCAGGTGCAGGTGCAGGTGCAGGTGCAGGTGCAGGTGCAGGTTGGGCGTAGCCAGCGCCATACGGCACCGCAAGCCCGCAGGCACATCCCCCGGCCACACCCAAACGGACGGCCGCCCTCTTCAAGACCTGAAACACCATGTTACGCAATACCCTGCCTGCACCCTTTAATTTCGTGTGAGCGTGACACTAGCATGCTCCGATACGCAGCAGGATGTCAGAACCATGATACATTCCGATGCCCTACCCCGGCCCGGTTCCCGGCCACACTCCTTTGGTGAGTGTAACAGAACTCTTTTATTTTAACATGGTTATACGTTCTTGAGTGTGGCAAGGCGCGCTGATAGAAACATGATGGGCGGACTATCCTTCCAAAGAACGGCACAACTCTGGCTTTCGTGGTGTCCGGGCTGCATCTGCACTCCAGGGGTCTAGAATCAGGAACTATGGTTATTTCCACCAGAGCACGACCGCCCCGCAGGGAAGGCGTCGTCTATACCCACATTACAACCCGCGATTACCTGAACACCCTGTTTTTCTACCGCAAGATCGCTTTCATGGTCTTTGTGTGGACGATCGTGATCGGCACCGTTATCGGGCTGATGCAAAAGCCCCAATACCGGGCTGAAGCACGGCTGCTGACATTGCTGGCGGGATATTACAACCAGTCCAGCGTGAACGACGGCACCACCAGCCAGCCGGTGGAAGGCCAGCTTGTCAGTATCGAAGCGCAGATTCTCAACAGCTCGGAACTGCACCGCGCCGTGCTCAAGACGCTGCTGGGCCCGAACGCCACCCGCAAGCAGATGAGTGATGAACTGCTGGCCTTCGAAAAACACTTTCATCTGCAGCAGGATGATCTGGCCAGCACGATCAGTCTTTTCTACACCGATACAAACCCCAAGCGCGCCGCCGACATGCTCAACCGCATTCTGGCTGAGTATTTTCTGGAACGCGCAGCCATTTTCACATCCGGCCGGGTGTCCTCTCTGGCCGAGCGGCGCGATGTGGTGCGCGCCCAGCTCGACAAGCTCAACGCCAACATGGTCGCATTCCAGACCAAATACGGCATTGTCAGCATTGAAGACCAGATTGCCCATGCCGTGGCGCTTCAGGGCCTGATCCGCCAGCGCAAGCTCGAAAATAACGGAGCACTGGCGCAGGACCGCAGCTCGCTCGCCTCGCTCCTGACCTCGGCCAAAGACGTGCCCGCCACCATCCTGCTGTTCAGCGACAATGGCGAGGCCGCACGCACGCTCGACACCATGCAGCTCTCGCAGCTCCAGCTTGAAGCCCGCCGGGCCGATCTGGCCTCGCGCTACATGAAGAGCTCGCCCTTCGTCAAACAGATCGACCGCCAGATCAAGGCGCTACGCGTCGCCATTTCGCAGCAGAAAGAAAAGCTGATCGGCGTCGAACGCTACGGTCATAACGCCTATTACGATACGGTGCAGGACCGGCTTTCGGTTGTCAGTTCCAACATCAAGGGCGAGATCGCGCGGCAGAAGGAGCTGGATGACCAGCTCAAACTGGCCGATGCCGGACTGCAATCGCTGATTGGCGCTGCCAACGAGCTCAGCCAGATGCAGACCGACCGCAATATCCTGACCGAAAGCCTGCGCAGCCTCTCCCGGCAGGTGGAACTGGCCAGTATCGACCGTATTCAGGCTGATTCCGCCAGCAGCACCAACGTGCGTGTCATTCAGGCTCCCTTCCCGCCTGCCCAGCCCATCAACCCGCTGAGCATGTTTATCGCGGCAAGCGTTGTCGCGGGGATTGTGCTGCCCGCCCTCACCATTCTGGTTCTGGTCAGCCTGCGCGAGACCTTTCTCAGCCCTGAACAGGTCGAACGTGTCATTGCTCTGCCCGTGCTGAGTGCGCCGGTGACACCCCGCGCCAAAAGCCAGCGCCGGTGGCTGGGGCTACGTCGGAAAAAACCCGAGGCCACCAAGCTGCCCGGCACCTACCCGTCGCGCATTCTGTACGGCCGCACCATTACCGCCATCGACACCAGCTCCGATGCGCTGACCAAACTGGTGATGATGGTCTCCTTCAACGACAATGAAGGCCTGCTGGAAATCGTGCAGGGGCTGGCGGCGGAGCTTGAACGCCGCTCCTCGCGCCCCATTCTGGTGCTGGACATGGCCTCCACCCCCGATGCCCCGCCTCTGTACGGCATACCGAACGACAATGGCGAACTGCCATGGCTGTTCGGTGATGGCGAAAGCCGCTCCGACACCCCCGCCCCGGAAGAAGACGCGCTGAAGCTGCTCGAATTCCTGCCCGTAGCGGGACACGACATCATGGTAGCCCGCCCGCGTGAAGGCACGCTGACACTCACCCCCCACGAAACCACCACCCTGTTCGATACCCTACGCGCACGGCATGACTATGTGGTGGTGCACGCACCGCCCGTCAGCCGCTCCTTTATCGGTGTGGAAAACGCCCGCCTTGCCGATGCCACCATTCTGGCCGTGCGGGCGGAGAAAACACGCAAGCCCGTGGTGCTGGGTCTGAAGGAACAGATACAGGAAGCCGGTGGGTGGATTGTGGGCGTGGTTCTGACACACCGCAAAAGCTATATCCCCGCCTTTGTCTACCGCTTCCTGTAACGCAGGCATGAAAGGCGGAGCACGCATGACCGCCCCCCTTACGCCGCCACGGCATACAACCCGCTACACCCTATGGGCGGGGTTGTGCCTTGCACTGCTGGCCCCCAACCTGATGCCGGGTGCTTTGCAGGCGCAGGAAGCCATTACCCGGCAGAAACTCGTTATCTATGGTGGGCCGCTGTTCAGGGAGTTTCTGGGCTGCGTGAACTGCGACCCCTATGAAACGGATTCGGTGTGGAACAAGTATTCCCCCCTCGGGTGGGAAAACAGCTATTCCGATTACAGCCATCTTTATATCTACCGTCAGGCGCATGGGGCCTATTCGGCCTGTGATCCGTTTGCCTCAAGCCCGCCGCGTGTGGTGGACCCTCAGAACAAGTTCTATGGCTATCTCAATATTTCGAAAGTCCGGCCAGAAGGTATCTGTAGCCCGCATGGCAATTCGGCCATATGCGACAGGCTGACCGATATGTGTGAAAAGCGAAATAATATAGACGGCACGGCAAACCTGCCCGATTGAGTCCGGGGAACCCTTCCAGTACACTGGACGTTTATTTAAACATGACATGGCAGGTATGTATGACTGCGTCCCCGGCGGGCACCTCGACGCAAGACGGCAGCACAGCGCAACGCATGAAAATTCTGGTTCTGGCAGAATCCTGCAATCCTGAATGGTTCAGCGCCCCGCTGATTGGCTGGTCGTATTACGAGGCCCTGTCCCGTGTGGCGGATGTGCATCTGGTCACGCGCGTGCGTAACCGCGCAGCCCTTGAGCGTCATGGCCTGAAGGAAGGCCGGGACTACACTGCCATCGACACCGAGTTTCTTTTCAAACCCATGGAACGGCTGGTTCACCTGATCAGCGGCCCTAACAAGGGCTGGGCCATTCTGATGGGGCTGAGCATTCCCTCCTATCTGCTGTTTGAGCGGATCGCCTGGCGGCGGCTCAAGCCGCGTATGCACCAGTTCGATCTGGTGCACCGGATCACGCCTGTCAGCCCCACCGTACCCAGCCCTTTTGCGCAGTGGTGCCGCAAGCTTGGTATTCCCTTCGTGCTCGGCCCGCTCAATGGCGGGCTGGCATGGCCCAAGGAATTCCCTGATCTGCGTAAGCAGGAAGGGGAGTGGCTGTCCTATTTCCGCTCACTCTTTCGCTGCGTGCCGGGTTACCGGGCCACGCGCGATGCGGCCTCCGCCATTATTGCGGGGGGTGAGAGTGCTTACCGGGAAATTCCCAAGCGCTGGAAAAACAAGACCATCTACATTCCCGAAAACGCCATAGACCCACAGCGTTTTCCCCCATCCCCCAAGCGCACTGCGCAAGATTACGCAAACAGGCCGATCCGCGCGGTCTTTCTCGGGCGGCTTGTTCCCTACAAGGCCTGTGACATTCTGCTGGAAGCCGCAGCGGAGCTTCTGCGCGAAGGCCGCATGACACTGACCATTATCGGTTCAGGCCCGGAGGAAGAGCGCCTGCGCAAGCTGGTGGCGCAGCTTGCAATCGGGTCAGCGGTTACTTTTACCGGTGAACTGCCCCACCAGCGTGTGGCCGAGCATCTGGTTGGTGCTGATATTCTCACCTTCCCCTCAATTCATGAGTTTGGTGGCGCGGTCGTGCTTGAAGCCATGACCATGGGGGTTGTGCCCGTGATTGCGGATTACGGCGGCCCGGCGGAGCTGGCATCGCCTCAATGCGCGTTTCTTGTGCCGCTAAAAGAGCGCGTACCTTATATTGCCGCCTACAAAGCCGCCCTGCACGGCATTGTAGCGGACCCGACCTGCCTGCTGCCGCTGTCCGATAATGGACGCTACCGTGCCGAGCACCTGTTCACATGGCCGCAGAAAGTCGCACAGATTGTCTCGGTTTATGAATGGGCAATGGGCAAAAAATCCCAACGGCCGGACTGGGGCATGCCATTCAGGGATGACCCTGCCCCCTGAACAAAACACCCTTGGCCGGTTATGCGTCACCTGCTGTGGTGCCCGACGGGCGACCCGGCAGGTTGTTGCCCAAGGCTGTGGGCAGAACCTCTCCTGCGTGTTCAAGCCGCCTCCGCCTGCCGTGATCATACACCGCAGGGGCAGGACGGTCGAAACCGCCAGCGCGCCACGTATAGGCAAAAATCGCCAGAATAACCGCCGTCTCGCCCGGAGCCAGCGTTGGCGGGTAGAAAAACGAAATAACCAGAACATAGCCAAGATAATCGAACAGGCTATCGAGAAAATCATCATGCACGCAGGTTCTGAGCTTGGCATAGAACAGCATACCGCGCAGTTCGAACAGAATGAAAATCAGCGCGCCGATAAGCCCATATTCAAAGACAATACCCAGCCACGTAATATCCGCCAGAAAGAAGAAATGGTGGAAATAGGCCACCAGCGTATCCTTGCTGGTGGGGCTGAGCGTGCCCACGCCAAAAATCCAGCGTAGGGGCGAATCGCCCAGAAAATTACTGGCTTTTTCTGCCGTTATGTAGCGAACATCAAAGCCCGTATCCCGGCTGGTATTGAACGTGGTGGCAAGATACCCGGTGGAAAACATGGCAACAAAGCCAAAGGGCGCGCTGAGCGCCAGCGCCACCCGCACGAGGGGGCGAGACCAGAAAATGGTGTTGACCATGGCCACAATGGTAATGCCAATAATCATGGAGCGGGCTTTGACGATCAGCAACGTAACCGCAAAGGTCACGGCCATACCTGCCAGACAGACAAGGCTTTTTTCAAAAAATGCCCGGCGGTACAGGTAGAACAGCAGCACCACGGGAAAGAACATCTGCATACGGATGCGATGCCCGCGATTATCGGCACTAAAGAACGGGGCCGCACCAAAAACATAGTGGCTATTATACCATCTATTGGGAACAATGGCCCAAAGCAGGATGAGCGTGCCAACAGTCAGCAGACCCAGCATCAGAAAACTGCGCCTGATTTCCTTCAGACTTGGCCGCAGAGTAACAAGCAGCCCCAGAAAGGAAAAGAAATAGAGCATGGGCAGCAATTTGACCTGCGCCGTAACCCCCGTGAAAAACCCTTCATCGAAATAGAAGATTGACGCGATGCTAGGTGAAAGCACCAGCCATGTGAAACAGATCAGGATCTGCCGTGTCATGGGAAAACGCGGATAGGATGTCAGCGCGAACACCAGCGGCAGCGACAGAACGGGAAACGCCTTGGACAGCATCCATAACGGACGCAGATTGGCGATGTAATGGAAGGTTTCGCCAAACAACGGCAGCACGGCCAACAGGCAGAGCATGATTTTCAGCCGGACCGGCGCGGTGGAGAAATAGCTGGCGGCAGAGAAAGCCTGTGTCACTCTGCCGGAAGAAGGGGCTGAGGCGTCATGTTGAACAGTCATGACTAACGGAAAAAACCCCCGGAGCCGACATTGTAGTTGATGCTCTGGTTAAACGGCACAATGCGGGTAATGTAGCGATCCACCCACTGGTCAGCCTCGACCGACGATGTTTCAGGCACAAAAATGGTATCGGAAGGCTGGAGCGCCACAGACTGCTGGGGGTCGGCCCGGCGGATAAGGGCTGTCAGGTTGACCGAGCGCAGCATGGGCCGTCCATCGGGGCTGCGGCGGATCACAACCACCTCTCCGGTACGGGCGGTATCCATCAGCCCGCCTGCGGCGGTAATGGCCTGCAATACATCCATGTCGCTCTGCATGGGCACGGCACCCGGCTTTTTGACCTGCCCACCCACATAAATGCGCCCGGCATAGGTGCGGATACTGACAGAGGCATAGGCATCATCAGTAATGCCTTTGAGCGCCAGCGCCCGGTTGATGTCGCGCCCGGCTTCATCCACCGTTAGCCCCCCGGCCTGAATGGTGCCGACCAATGGCATGGTCAGCCCGCCCTTGGGGTCTACCACCGCCTCGTAATTAAGTTCCGGGTTGAAAGGCATGACAACCGAGAGGTCATCCCCCGGTTCGATCTTGTAAGGCGTTTTGGGTGTATCCACCCATGCCGCGATAGTGCTGTGCTTTGCCGCCTGAGGCGCAACCCACTTGTCGGTGCACGCAGCACTGCAAAGAAGGACCAGCAATGGCAGGCGTGCCAGCAGGCGAAGCAGTGTCATTGAGGCGCGGTGCAAAACAGCAGTGCTCCTGAATTCATTCCAGCCGAAACCACACTGCCATACGGCGCAACCACAGTCCGGGCAATGGCAAGCCCATAGACTGGCTATACTATTCGGCTTTATGGGGTTATCAAGGCGAACTCAAGCCCATATACACTAACAGACACAAAAAACAGGGTGGGCGGGCCTTTTTCCTGCGCCTGAGCGGCCCTGTGGTGTGGCGTGCGTGGCTTTTGTGGGATCATCCATGGAATTTATGACAGATTTCGGAGATGAGGCTGTCATCCTGCCGCTTTTCCTTGTCGTGACCGTCATGTTCTACGCCATGGGCTGGCAGCGGGGCGGGCGAGTCTGGTGTGCCGGTATTGCTGCAATTCTGGGCTGCCTTGTGCTGCTCAAGCTGCTGGGGCTGTACTGGGGAGAGATGTTCGGCTTTGCGGAGCGCCCCTTCAGTATCAGCGGTCATGTTGTCGCCAGCACGGCTGTTTATGGCAGCCTGCTTGCCATTGTGCTGCATTCGCGCCAGCGGGAATGGCAATGGAGCCGCGCTTTACTGCCCCCGCTCGTGATTGCGGCGGTCATTGGCTATACGCGCCTGCGGCTACATGCCCACACACAGGCGGAAATTCTCTGCGGCACCGTGCTGGGCACTGCGGGCGCACTATGGCTTGCACGTTCGCTCCTGCCTGTTCCGGTTATGGCCACACGGTATTTTCTGGTGGTTCCAGCCTGTGTAGCGCTGATTTTCCACGGCTACATGCTGCCAGCCGAACCCATGCTGCAGAACCTGTTCCACAACTCCTACCACTGGGCTACCCATTGGGGCAGTCATGTGCTGACCTGGTAAGGGCAGGCCCTCCGGCGCAAGGATTAAATTTTTATGCGGGGCAGAATTCTTGCGAGAGGAAATATCATTTCATCTCAGGATATGCCAAACGTAAAGCATAACCAACCGGCAACGGACCTGTTCCTGTGCCTTATGCCGCCCGCACAGATCCGATGAGAGCGACACATGTCACAGCCTGCCACTGAGTATAACCCGGCCACATTTCCGATGTTCGGACTGGATTTCTCTGTGCTGTCGGAGCAGGCGGTCGCCTCCATGGTGGCGCATACCGTGCGCACACCGGCACAGGGCGTGGGCCTGATTATTACCCCAAACATCCAGCATATCAGCCTGCTACCCCACAACCCGGCCCTGCTGCACGCCTGCCAGCACGCGACCCTGCTGACCTGCGATGGCTTTCCGCTGTATTACTACGCAAAATGGCGCGGCAAACCCGCGCATGGGCGGGTTACAGGCCGGGGTATCGCCGCCAAGCTGGTAGCCCAGCCTGCCCTGCTGGCTCAGCACAGGCTGTTTATGGTGCTGGATAGTGCAGAGACGGTACGCATCGCTCAGGACTGGGCGGCGCAGCACGGTCTGGCCGACCGGCTTGAATGCGCCGTACCCGCCATGGGCTTTGACAAACGCCCGGCGGATATGGACGCACTGGCCCGGCAGATCGCCCAGCACGGCACCACCCTGCTGTTCATGGGGGTGGGCGCACCACGGAGCGAAATATTCGTAGACCAGTATCGCGCGCTTCTGCCGCCCTGCTGGGCACTATGCATCGGGCAAGGGCTGCTGATCGCCTTTGGCTGCGTACCCACACCCCCCGGACTGGTGGAGCGCTTCAATCTGGAGTGGCTATGGCGTATCGTGCTGGAGCCTAGGCGCTTGGTCGGACGTTATGCCTGTTCTGCGCTGGGGTTCCTGAGAGCGGTCATCAAGGATTCCCTGCACCGTGGCTAACACCCTGAACGCGCATGGACGGAAAGGATCCTCCAGTGCCATTTAAAAACAGAGCAAGATATAGCCACAGACGGAAGGTTATCGTTCTGGGGGGCGCGCCTGACGGCGATCTGGTAGCCAGCAAGCTGTTGCAGATGCCTGACCGCTATGAGGTGATCGGTATTTTCGACGATCGCTGGAAGCGCCTGCAAAGCCAGAACATGCAGCACTGCGTGCCCGTAAAAGGCTCGGTGGATGACATGATCACCCTGTGTCGGCAGGAACTGCCGGACATGATCGTGATTGCCATATTCGACGCCCGCCGCGAAAGGCTACGCGATATCCTGCACAAGGTTATCGTGCTGCCGGTCGATATCTATCTGGCGGCCGATATCTTTCCGCCCGGTTTTTCCAGCGGCATTCTTCAGGATGATGATCTGGGCCTGTGCCTGATCCCCATCAGCAAGGTGCTGCTCTCTGGCGGGCGTTACTGGGTGAAATGGGCGGAAGACAAGATTCTGGCGCTGTTTTTCATTGCCGCCCTGCTGCCGCTCTATATCCTGATTGCCATCCTGATCAAACTTGACAGTCGTGGGCCGGTGTTTTTCGTACAGAACCGCTACGGGTTCAACGACAAGGTTATCAAGGTGCTGAAATTCCGCACCATGTATGTCGAAAAAGGCGATGCCACCGGCGCGGACAGAACCGTTCGTAACGACCCCCGGGTCACGCGTATTGGCCGCTACCTGCGCAATTTCAGTCTGGATGAACTGCCGCAGTTCTTTAACGTCCTGCGCGGCGAGATGTCGGTCGTTGGCCCGCGCGCCCATGCCACCGCCATGCGTGTGGATGATGAACTGTATGAAAAGGCGGTAGACTGCTATTCCGCCCGCCACAGGGTGCGCCCCGGCATGACGGGGCTTGCACAGGTGCGGGGCTACCGGGGCGAGATTACCTCACGCGCGGCAGCCCAAAAGCGTATCGATAACGACCTGTACTACATCAACCACTGGACACTGGGGCTGGACCTGAAGATTATCCTCAGGAGCATCTATATCGTGCTGTTCAACCGCGAAAACGCATTCTGAGCAGGCGGGCCGCCACGCCGAATTTTCTAGCCCGTGGCGGCAGGCCCCCGTAAACTCGGGGCCGTTACCAGCAGGCACCGACCATGACCCCCGACAGGACGCCCCAACACAGCAAACCCGTGGAAGAAGACCGCGAGACATGGCTCACCATCATGGAAAAGATGGATGAAACATGGAGCCAGCTTGTTGGCCAGCAGGTAGAACTGGAACAGAAAAACAGCGCGCTGGAAGAAGCCCATACGCTGATCGCCAGTGTGTTCGATTCCATGTCGGACCTGCTGATCGCCTGCGATACCACGCTGCGCATCGTGCGCTGCAACCGCGCCGCACAGGAAACACTGGCCGGGGGCGATACCCTGATAGGCCAACCACTTGCAGCCCTGATCGCCCCGGACTCGCCTATCAGTATCGAAACGCTCTCACGCAGGCTGACAGACCGCCAGCGGCTTGAGGATCAGGGCATTGTCATAAAAACTCCCAACGGAGAGCAGCCATTTTCCGTCAACAGCGCTATCCTGCGTGATAGCCACCACCGCGTATCCGGCATGGTGCTGGCAGCCCGCCCACTGGGGGAACTACGCCGCGCCTATGATGAACTCGACCGTGCCCATAAAAGCCTGCAAGAAGCCCAGACCCAGCTTATCCATGCGGAAAAAATGGCCTCGCTGGGGCGGCTGGTCGCCGGGGTCGCGCATGAGCTGAACAACCCGATTTCGTTTGTCTATGGCAATGCGCTAACCCTGCGGCGCTTTACAAAGCGGATAGAAACCTACCTGTCTGCCCTGCATGCAGGCCATTCACCCGAACAACTTGCCACCCTCCGGCGCGAACAGAACATAGATGCCGTGCTGGACGAACTGGACGGCAGCCTTGCAGGCATTACGGAAGGGGCTGAGCGCGTACGCGACATTGTTGCGGACCTACGGCGTTTTTCCTCCGAGCGGCGCACGCATGATGCAACGTTCGACCTCGGGCAGATCGCGCGCAAAGCGGTAAACTGGGTGCTGTCCACCTGCGGGCGCGACATTGCCACCACGCTCGATATTGCCACCCCCCTTGAGGTGGAGGGCCATTCCGGCCAGTTCCAGCAGGTTATCATGAACCTTGTCCAGAACGCGGTTGACGCCATGGACACAACCCCCGAGCCGCATCTACGCATGACCGCATACCAGCAGGGTGAGCAGGTGGTGCTGGACGTTGCCGATAACGGGCCGGGCTTTAGCGATGATATCGCCCCACGGATTTTCGATCCGTTCTTTACCACCAAGCCCGTAGGCAAGGGCACGGGGCTGGGGCTGGCCATCTGCTACCGCACCGTGCATGAACATGGCGGCACGCTGCGCGCGCGGTCCCAACCCGGACAGGGCGCGTGCCTGACCATAACCCTGCCCGTGCCTGCACCGGGGGAGAACACGCCATGACATTTCAGGTTCTGTGGCTCCAGTCCGGTGGCTGCGGGGGGTGCACCATGTCACTGCTCTGCGCTGAATCGCCCGGCCTGCTCGGAGCATTGCGGGGGGCGGGGGTTTCCTTCCTGTGGCACCCCAGCCTGTCCGAACAATCGGGCGAGGATGTGCAGGCCCTGCTTGAGTCCATACTGGCGGGCAAAACGGAGCTGGACGCCCTGTGTGTGGAGGGCGCATTGCTGCGCGGCCCCGAAGGCACCGGGCGCTTTCATGTCATGGGTGGCACGGGCCAGCCCATGCTGACATGGGTGCGCGCCCTCGCGGCTATGGCGCGCCATGTTGTGGCGGTAGGAAGCTGCGCGGCCTATGGGGGCATTACCTCGGCCTCGCCCAATATTCTGGATGCCTGCGGGCTCCAGTATGATGGCCGCTACCCCGGTGGGGCGCTTGGCGCGGATTTTCGTGACCGCACGGGCCTGCCCGTCATCAACATCGCAGGCTGCCCCACCCACCCTGACTGGGTAACCGGCACGCTGGCCCTGCTGGCGCGTGGCCAGCTTGGCGCGCAGGACCTCGACCCGCTGGGCCGCCCGCGCTTTTATGCCGATACCCTTGTGCATCATGGTTGCACCCGCAACGAGTTTTACGAATACAAGGCCAGCGCGCGCCACCCCTCCGACCTTGGCTGCCTGATGGAAAACATGGGCTGTATCGGCACGCAGGCGCATGGAGACTGCAACACCCGGCTGTGGAACGGCGGCGGCTCCTGCACGCGCGGCGGCTATGCCTGCATCAACTGCACCGCCCCCGAGTTCGAAGAACCGGGGCACCCGTTTGAAACCACGCCCAAAATCGCGGGGATTCCCGTGGGGCTGCCCACCGACATGCCCAAGGCCTGGTATGTGGCGCTGTCCTCGCTGGCGCGGGCGGCAACGCCTGAGCGGCTGGCGCGCAACGCAACACAGGACCATATTGTCGTGCCGCCCACCAGCCGCCCGCTGCGGCGCTAGGGCGCAAGACAGGAAAGAGCATGTCCGATACCCCGCCCGTACGGCGCATTGCCGGGCCGTTCAACCGTATTGAAGGCGACCTTGAAGTGCTGCTCGACATCGCGGGAGACCGCGTGCACGAGGCGCGCGTCAACGCGACCTTGTTCCGGGGTATCGAGCGTATTCTCGAAGGCCGTGCACCAATGGATGCGCTGGCCATCGCCCCGCGTATCTGCGGCATATGCTCGGTTTCGCAATCGCGCGCGGCGGCCACCGCGCTGGCCGGGCTTTCGCAGGCGCAGGCACCGGCCAATGGGCGCATTGCCACCAACATCATTCTGGCCACAGAAAATCTGGCCGACCTCATTACGCATTTCTATCTGTTTTTCATGCCGGATTTTGCCCGCCCGGACTATGCGCACCACCGCTGGCACGGACAGGCCCTGCGCCGCTTCGCCGCCGGGCGCGGGCAGGCCGTGGCGGCAGCCCTGCGCACCCGCGCCGAGCTGCTGCATGTCATGGGCATACTGGCCGGGCACTGGCCGCACACACTGGCCATCCAGCCCGGCGGGGTCGCGCGCGGGGTCGATGCCGAGGCCTGCCAGCGCCTGAGCGGTATTCTGGCCGGTGTTCGGGCTGATCTTGAAAACAACCTGTTTGGCGTCTCGCTCGAAACGGTTGTGGAACTGGCGGACTGCACGGCCCTGCACACATGGCGCCAGCATGGCGGGGCAAGTGATTTCGGCCTATTTCTCGACATTGCCGAAACACTCGAACTCTCCACGCTGGGCCGGGCCTATGATCAATTCCTGACCTGCGGCGCATGGCCCGGCGGGCGCGACCCCCATAACCCCGCCCCGCTCTGGCCCGCCGGGATCGTGGCGGATGACGCGGTGCTACCCTTCACCGCGCAGGACATTACGGAAGACCACGCTTTCGCCCATCTGCGCGACCATGAGCGCGTGCACCCGCCCGCTGAAGGCACAACCGTGCCCCACCTGCGCGATGGCACGGCCTATACATGGTGCAAGGCCCCGCGTCTGGCCGGGCGACCGTTCGAGACCGGGGCCATAGCCCGGCAGCTTGTGCGCGGCCAGCCGCTGATCCGCGCTCTGGTCGCGCGCGATGGCGGCACCGTGTTTTCACGCGTGATGGCACGCCTGATCGAAATGGCCGCCCTGCCGCTGCTGATGGAGCGCTGGGTGCACCAGCTTGAACCGGGTGCGCCATGGTGCGTGCCACATGGCACGCTGGCCAATGGCCAGTCCACCGGGTTTACCGAGGCCGCGCGCGGCACGCTCGGCCACTGGCTGCACGTGGAAAACGGGCATATCGCGGGGTATCAGATCATTGCCCCAACAACATGGAACTTCTCCCCGCGGGATGCGCAGGGCGTGCCCGGCCCGCTGGAACGCGCACTGGAAGGCGCGCCCGTAAGACCCGGCGAGCATACGCCTTTATCCGTGCAGCATATCGTGCGCTCGTTCGACCCCTGCATGGCCTGCACGGTGCATTGATGCGCGCCACCGAGCGGATGACCGTCACCGGCAGCGTGCAGGGGGTGGGATTTCGCCCCTTTGTATGGCGCAAGGCGCACGCCCTTGCTCTGGCGGGGCAGGTGCGCAACCGGGGCGACCATGTGGAAGTACTTGCCACCGGCACCAAGGCCCAGCGCGACAGCCTGATGGACGCCCTGTGTGAAGGCCCGCCCCACGCCCATGTGGACAGCGTAACCCGCACGCCAGACCAACGGGTTTTTACCGGGCCCTTTACCATCGCCACGAGCGAGGCGGGCACATTGCACAGCGGCATTGTGCCAGATCTCGCACTCTGCCCCGCCTGCCGCGCAGACATAAACACCCCCGGCACGCGGCGCTGGCGGTATGCCCTGACCTGCTGCGCCGATTGCGGCCCGCGTTTTTCCATTGTTACCGGTTTTCCGTATGACCGGGCCAACACCACCATGGCCCCGTACACCCTGTGCCCCGCCTGCCGGGCAGAATACGAAAACCCGGCGGACCGGCGCTTTCATGCCGAACCGGTGGCCTGCCCCGCCTGCGGGCCACGCCTGCGCTACACCGGCCCCGCCACACCGGGAGAAGACCCGCTGGACAGCGCCGCCCACCTGCTGCGCTCGGGCGGTATTCTGGCCATAAAAGGCACGGGCGGGTATCATCTGGCCTGTCTGGCAACAGATACCGCCGCCATTGCCACCTTACGCGCGCGCAAGCACCGCCCCACCAAACCTCTGGCCGTGATGGTGGCCAATGCAGCCGCTGCGAGCGCCTTTGCCGCCCCCAGCGCGGCGGAGCTGCATCTTTTACACGATGCCGCAGCCCCGATTGTAACCGTGCGCACAACCACTGCCCTGCCAGAAAGCCTTGCCCCCGGGCTGGACCGCGTGGGCCTGATGCTGGCCTATACGCCGCTGCACGCCCTGCTGCTGGCACAAATAGGCCAGCCACTGGTCATGACCAGTGGCAACCGCAGCGGAACACCACAGGCGATTGAAGACGCCGAGGCCCTGCACGACCTCGCAGGCATAGCCGATGGCTGGCTTTACCACGACCGCCGCATTGCCCGGCGGCTGGATGACAGCGTGTGCGCCATTGTCGCGGGCCACACCATGACCCTGCGGCGCGGACGGGGGCTGGCTCCTCGCCGCCTACCCCTGCCCGCAGGCTTTGAAACCCTCCCCCCCGTGCTGGCCATGGGCGGAGACCTGAAAGCCGCCTTCTGCCTGACACAGAACGGGCAGGCCCTGCTATCGCACCATCTGGGCGACCTACAGGCACAGGGGGTGGAAGAAACTGCCCGGCAGGCATTGGCGGATTATCGCACCCTGTTTGGCCTGACCCCCGCCCTTGTCGCGGTTGATGCCCACCCCGATTACATCAGCCACCGCCTTGGGGCAGCGCTCAGCCAGCAGATGGCACTGCCGCTGCACACGGTCTGGCACCACCATGCGCATATTGCCGCCTGCATGGCCGAGCATGGGCTGGGGCCTGACACAGCCCCCGTAATCGGTCTGGCGCTGGACGGCACGGGCCTTGGGCCGGACGGCACAGCATGGGGGTGCGAGGCCCTGCTGTGCGACTACCGCACGGCCTATCATGCCGGGCGGCTGGCGCGCGTACCCATGCCCGGCGCAGACCGCGCAGCACGTGAGCCATGGCGGATGCTGCTGGCGCATCTGGACACAGCACTCGGGCCACACGCAACCGGGCAGGCCGTATCGCAGGGCCTGTTGCCCGCCCTGCATAACCGGCCACTGGACGCCCTGCGCGCCATGATCCGCACCGGCCTGAACGCACCGCTTTGCAGTTCCGCCGGGCGTCTGTTCGATGCCATGGCCGCCCTGCTGGACGTGGCCCCCGAACGCCTGACCCATGAGGGCGAAGCCGCCATGCGGCTGGAAACACTGGCCCGGCAGGCACCACCCCCTCCGCCGGAAATGCCCCCGCCGGGCACCTCATCAGGCCCGCAACCCGACAGCCCGCCAGACAACACACCGCATAACCGGCTGGCCACCGCGCCGGACAGTGCGGCCTGTCCGCCAGTGCCCCACCCATCTGGCTCCGTGTCAGGCACCCTACTGGACAGGCCACCATACAGCCCCCTGCCGGACATGGCCCTGACACTGGCGCGGGCGGCGGATGGCGTGTGGGAACTCAACCCCGCACGGCTCTGGGCGGCAGCGCTGGTGGCCAAGGCCCGTGGCGTTCCGGCCTGCACGATCGCTGCGGGTTTTCATGCCGCACTGGCGGCGGGGCTGGCCAGTCTGGTCATGGTGCTGGTGCGCGAACACGCACAGGCAGGCGGCAACACAACCGACCAGATAAGCAGCCAGACTGGTAGCAAAGCTGGCAATTCAACCTCCGCTCCAGAACAGGCTTTCGGGCCAGAAACCCAAGCGCCCGCCAGCCCGGCTCCCCTGCCGGATTGCACTCTGGGCGATACAGCGGGCGGGCCGCAGGCACACGGTTTCGCGCAGGCCCCTTTACGCACCGTTGTGCTGGGCGGGGGTGTTATGGCCAATGACCTGCTGGTGAGCGCGCTCGTAGCCCGGCTGGAGGCCGCGGGCCTGCGCGTGCTGCGCCCCGCTTTTGCCCCGCCCGGCGATGGCGGGCTGGCGCTGGGTCAGGCTGTTATTGCCGCCGCCTGCGCCAGACTGGAAACGGACTGACCAGCCAGCCGGTCAGCCGCTTTCCCCTTGTCTGGACACGACAGGGACTTTCCTGCCTGTTTTGACCCCCATCCATAGATGGCACGGTTTCTGCTTCTTCCTTCTGTCGGGATGCACCCTCTGGCGGTGCTCATTGATGACCCCACGGGAGGATGCCTTTCACCGATGGCTGTTCTGGAAACCTTTTATGACGTCATGCGGCGGCAGGGGATCACCCGCCGCTCTTTCGTCAAATACTGCTCCCTTACCGCGGCGGCACTGGGCCTCGGCCCCGAATTTGTGCCGCAGATCGCCCATGCCATGGAAACCAAACCGCGCACGCCGGTACTGTGGCTGCATGGGCTGGAATGCACGTGCTGTTCGGAAAGTTTCATCCGTTCGGCGCATCCGCTGGTCAAGGACGTGATCCTGTCCATGATCTCGCTGGATTACGATGACACGCTCATGGCCTCCGCCGGGCATCAGGCCGAGGCCATTCTTGACGAGGTCATGGAAAAATACCACGGCAACTACATTCTGGCCGTGGAAGGCAATCCCCCGCTCAATGAAGATGGCATGTACTGCATCATTGGTGGCAAGCCGTTTGTAGAGCAGCTCAAGCGCGTGGCATCGGGGGCCAAAGCCATTATCTCGTGGGGGTCATGCGCCTCCTATGGCTGCGTGCAGGCCGCCCGGCCCAACCCCACGCAGGCAACCCCCGTGCACAAGGTCATTCTGGACAAGCCGGTTATCAAGGTGCCGGGCTGCCCGCCGATTGCCGAGGTCATGACCGGCGTCATTACCTACATGCAGACCTTCGACCGCCTGCCCGAGCTTGACCGGCAGGGCCGCCCGAAAATGTTCTACTCCCAGCGTATTCACGACAAATGCTACCGCCGCCCGCATTTCGATGCCGGGCAGTATGTCGAGAGCTTTGACGATGAAGGCGCGCGCAAAGGCTACTGCCTGTACAAGGTCGGCTGCAAAGGCCCCACCACCTACAACGCCTGCTCCACCATCCGCTGGAATGATGGCGTGTCCTTTCCCATCCAGTCCGGGCACGGCTGTATCGGCTGCTCGGAAGACGGGTTCTGGGACAAGGGCTCGTGGTACGCGCGCCTACAGGATGTCAGCGGCTTCGGGATCGAGGCCAACGCCGACAAGGTGGGCATGGTCGCCGCCGGAGCGGTTGGCGCGGGCCTTGCCGCCCACGCCGCCATAACCGCCCTCAGCCGGGCCCGCCACAAGGGAGATGACGCATAATGACCACCACCCAGACACCCAACGGCTTTTCCCTCGACAATGGTGGCCGCCGGATTGTGGTTGACCCGATCACGCGCATTGAAGGCCATATGCGTGTTGAAGTGAACGTGGATGAGCACAATGTCATCCGCAACGCGGTTTCCACCGGCACCATGTGGCGCGGGCTGGAGGTTATTCTCAAAGGCCGCGACCCGCGTGACGCATGGGCCTTTGTTGAGCGTATCTGCGGCGTGTGCACGGGCTGCCACGCACTGGCCTCCGTACGCGCCGTGGAAGATGCGCTGGATATCCGCATTCCTACCAATGCGTTCCTGATCCGCCAGATCATGGAAAAGGTGCTGGCCTGGCACGACCACGTGGTGCATTTCTACCACCTGCACGCGCTGGACTGGGTCAACCCGGTCAATGCCCTCAAGGCCGACCCGCGCGCCACCTCGGCACTCCAGCAGGCGGTCTCGCCCAACCACCCCAAATCCTCGCCCGGCTATTTCCGCGATGTGCAGAACCGGCTGAAAAAATTCGTGGAAAGCGGGCAGCTCGGCATTTTCCGCAATGGCTACTGGGATAACAGCGCCTATCTGCTCCCCCCCGAAGCCGACCTGATGGCCGTAACCCATTACCTTGAAGCGCTCGACTTCCAGAAGGAAATCGTCAAGGTTCACACCATTCTGGGCGGCAAGAACCCGCACCCGAACTACATGGTGGGCGGCGTGCCCTGCGCCATCAATATCGACGGCGACATGGCAGCGGGCGCACCGCTGAACATGGAGCGGCTGAACTTCATCAAGCTCAAGCTGCAAGAAGCCTTCGAATTCTCCCAGAACGTGTATGTGCCTGATGTCATCGCCATCGGCAGTTACTACAAGAACTGGCTGTATGGCGGCGGGCTGTCAGCCAGCAACCTGATGGATTACGGCGACTGCCCCACCGTGCAGGGCGACCCCTCGACCAACCGCTTCCCCGGCGGGGTGATTCTGGGCGGCAACTGGGATGAAATTCACCCCATAGACCCGCGCGACCCCGAACAGGTGCAGGAATTCGTCACTCATAGCTGGTACGAATACGGCGCAGGCCGCGAAGATATTGGCCTGCACCCGTGGGATGGCGTAACCGACCCGCATTATGCGCTGGGGGCCAATGCCAAAGGCACGCGCACCAATATTCTGGCCGTGGATGAAGCGGCAAAATATTCGTGGGTCAAAGCACCGCGCTGGCGGGGCAATGCCTGCGAGGTTGGGCCGCTGGCGCGCTATATTCTGGCCTACTCCAAGGGTGTGCCATATGTGAAGGCGCAGGTGGATGACGCTCTGGGCCGTTTCAACACGCTGGCAGGCACCAGCCTGACCCCGCGTGAGGCCCTGCCCACCACCATTGGCCGCACGCTCGCCCGCGCACTTGAGGGCCATTACTGCGCCCAGCAGATGCTCGATGACTACGACGCGCTGATTGCCAATATCGCCGCGGGTGATCTGGCAACAGCCAATGTCTCCAAGTGGGACCCCGCAACATGGCCGAAGGAAGCCAAGGGCGTTGGCATTGTAGCCGCCCCGCGCGGCGGACTGGGCCACTGGATCAAGATCCGCGATGGCCGGATCGAGAACTATCAGTGCGTGGTGCCCAGCACATGGAACGGTGGCCCGCGCGACGCCAAGGGCAATATCGGCGCGTTCGAGGCATCGCTTCTGGGCACGCCCATGAGCAACCCCGAGCAGCCGGTGGAAATCCTGCGGACCCTGCACTCCTTCGACCCGTGCATGGCCTGCGCCACCCATGTCATGGCGCCTGATGGAGACGAACTGGCCCGCGTCACCATCCGCTAAGGGAGCAGAGCAATGAGCACACCGCAATCCGGCCCCCTGAGCGATAGCGACCTCAGGGGCACCAATCTGGACGGGCAACAGGCCCGCACCCTGCGCGCGCGCAAGGTCACGCAGATTTATGTCTACGAAGCGCCGGTGCGGCTGTGGCACTGGCTGACGGCGGCCTCCATTCTGGTGCTGGGCATTACCGGCTACCTGATTGCCTCACCCCCCGCGACCTTGTCGGGGGAGGCCAGCAGCCACTTCCAGATGGGGTGGATCAGGGCGCTGCATTTCATTGCGGCGTGGGTTTTCACCATCGGCTTTGCGGGGCGGGTAATCTGGGGGCTGTTTTTTGGCAATGCCTGGTCCCGCGAACTGTTCTGGGTGCCGTTCTGGAAAGCCGAATACTGGAAAGAGCTGCTGGGCGAGGTCATGGTTTATGCCTTTATCCGCAAGCATGCCAAAACCACCATCGGGCATAACGCGCTGGCCCGCACAGCGCTGTTTTTCTGCTTTACGCTAACAGGGCTGTTCATGATCGTGAGCGGCTTTGCCCTGTATTCCGATGGCACGGGCATGGATAGCTGGGAAGGCCGCATATTTGGCTGGGTCATGCCCTGGCTGGGGGGCAGCCTTGGCACGCATTACCTGCACCACTGGGGGCTGTGGGTCATTACCCTGTTTGTCATGATCCATATCTATACCGTCACGCGTGAGGACATTACCTCGCGCCAGTCGCTGATTTCGGCCATGACCAATGGCTACCGCATCTTCCGCGACGACAGACCCGACTAAACCCGACAGAGCGGCGGAAAGTGCAAGTTAGGCTTCCACTTTCTGTTCAATCTGGAAAATAACCATCCATAAAAACCCTACATCACAGTCCCGTGATGTGGGGTTTTCTGTCACAGGATGGTTGGATAGCTGCCACTCTGTCAGTTGGCACGGTTTCTGCTTCTTTGTTTTTCGGGGTGTCCGTGCAGGGCCGCAGGTTCTGCGCACAGCCTCGGAACCCGCCAGCCGGAAGACAGGGCAAGACATGACAGTCAGCACAAAAGAACAGGCAGCCCGGCCCCATGGACGGGTGCTGATACTGGGCATTGGCAACATTCTATGGGCCGATGAAGGCTTTGGCGTGCGGGTGGTGGAATATCTCGCCGCGCGCCACCACTTTCCCGCCCCGGTCGAACTGATGGATGGCGGCACGCAGGGCCTGTATCTGCTGCCCCAGCTTGAAGGGCTGGACGGGCTGGTGATTGTCGATGCCATCGATTTCGGCCTGCCTCCCGGTACGGTGCATACAGTGCACGGCACGGATGTGCCCTCGACCATCGGGGCCCGCAAAATGAGCCTGCACCAGACCGGCTTTCAGGAAGTGCTGGCCCTGCTCGACCTGCGCGGCCACGCCCCGCGCAAGGTGGCGCTGATTGGCGTGCAGCCGGTCAACATGCAGGATTACGGTGGCGGGCTGACCCCGCCCGTAGCCGCCCGCGTGCCCGAAGTCGCCGCAGCCGTGCTGGCCATGCTGGCGGAAGATTACGACATACACCCCATCCCGCGTGCGCCGGATGCGACACAGGACGGTGCGGGGCTGATGACCGCCGCCGTCTCGCGCACCGCCTATGAAAACGGCCGCCCAACAGAAGCAGAAGCCTGCCGCTACGGCGACCCGCGGGTGCTCACCCGCATGGGAGGCTAGGGCCATGTGTGTGGGTATTCCCATGACCGTGCAGAGCGTTGAGGGTGCATTTGCCCTCTGTGCTGCCCGCCTGCCCGATGGCGCGCTCGCCACCCCGCAGCGGGTGGATATGGCGCTGGTGCCAGAAGCCCGCACGGGTGATGACGTGCTGGTGTTCCTCGGCCTTGCCCGCGCGCAGCTCAGCGCACAAGAAGCCGCGCGTATCCGCGCTGCCCTTGAATCGGTCGCGGCACTGTCCGTGGCGGAAGAGGGGGCGAGTGCTGAAATCATCGCCCGGGGGTTTGCCGATCTGTGCGAACAGCCCCCCCGCCTGCCCCCTCACCTTGAAGC
>NZ_JBDNWF010000031.1:0-19231 GCF_047721125.1 Acetobacter papayae
ACCCCACCCACCCCACTGCTGATGAGCAGGAAACCGCCCGCGCCCTGCTTGAACAGGTGCGCACCCGGATCGCCCTGATTGTGCCCGAGCGCACCCAGCCAACCCCGCCAGACCTCTCCATGGCCGGAAAAGCGGACTGAGCACTCCCTTCTTTCAGGCTTTCCGCTTGAGCCGCCGCCCCCATGCCCCTAAGATAGATGGCTTCGCAGTGCGTGTGTTGCGCTGGTCAGGTCATCAATGGTCGAAAAGGTACATGGAATGGAGTGGACCGACGAAATAATCGCCCAGCTCAAAGAGCTATGGGGCGAAGGTCTTTCGACGGCGGAAATAGGTCGCCGCCTCTCCATTACGAAGAACGCCGTTGTTGGCAAGGCGCACAGGCTTGGCCTGCCCCCGCGCCCTTCGCCTATTCGCCGTGATGGCAAGCCCAAAACCGCAGGCGCGGAAAAACCCGAAAAAACCGTGACACCCAGTGCTGAGGCAGCCCCCCCGCAGCCTGCCCCCAGCATCCGCGAGGCCACCCCGGCCCCTGTGGTGGCACAGCCTGCAACACCGCCCGCAGCCCCCGTTGCCCGCACCAGCCCGGCAGTAGCCGCCTCCGTGCGGGAAGAGACAGTCGAGCGCAAGGAAAAGGTTGCCGCAGCGCCCAAACCGGCCGCCAAGCCCAAGCCCACCTTCCGCAATGTTTCGGATCCCGAACCGCAGAAACGCCGTGGCCCCGCATGCTGCTGGCCAATTGGCGACCCCGGCACCCC
This sequence comes from Acetobacter papayae, assembly GCF_047721125.1. Classification (NCBI taxonomy): domain Bacteria; kingdom Pseudomonadati; phylum Pseudomonadota; class Alphaproteobacteria; order Acetobacterales; family Acetobacteraceae; genus Acetobacter; species Acetobacter papayae. Next base: position 756 of record NZ_JBDNWF010000031.1, read on the forward strand.
GGGCTTTCGTTTTTGTGGAGCAACACCGTTGCCGGGCAAGCCTTACTGCGAGGAACATGCCCAGATCGCATATGTAAGACTACGCGACCGCCGCGACACCATGGCCTGATTGAACTCAGGGGCCTGTACCAAACAGGTGCTGGTAGCGCATTAAAACCAGAAAGGCTGGCCCGGCTATACGCCTCGGGCCAGCCTTTTTGCGTTTTCAGCCCTGAGTGGAAGACTCAGAGGAGGCCGAAGCCGGAGCGATTGTCGCCGGAGAGGTAGCAGAAGCACTGTTTTCAGGCAGCATTTCAAGCTGGCCGCTGATCTGGCCGCCATCTTCCACCTTCAGGCGGCAGCAGGACGCCTTGCCCAGCAGGCGGCCCGTGCCTCGGACTGTCAGGCTGCCACGCACCACCAGAGAACCATCGACAGTGCCGGAAATTTCAGCGCTTTCCACTTCCACACCACCACGGAACAGGCCGCCGGGCATCACCACCAGTTCGGCAGCGTTGATCATGCTGGATTCCACGGTGCCTTCCACAACAAGGCGTTCCGCATCCTGCACGGAGCCCTGTACGCTGATGCCACGCCCAACAACAAGCGTACGCTGCTCAGCCACATCCTTGCGCCCGGCAAGCTGCGACGGCAGGCCGCCACGCGCACCCGGCATCGGCGGAATACCTGCCCCTGCGGGCAGAGGAGAACCGGAAGGAAGGGGCGCACGACCCATGGCGGGGGTATCCTTTACGTTATCATGATTAGAGCCAGCAGCGCCCGCCTGGGAAAGGGGAGGCCGCCCTGAATTGGAAGAAAACGGAGCACCAGAAGAGGCTCCGGCCGCATCTCGCGGCGCCTGTGCGCCGGTCTGTGCGGGCTTTTCCGGTGGTTTGCTTTCTTCAGTCTTGCGTCGTCTGAACAAGAATGTCCCCCTGCCGTTAGGCCGCCCACCTTGTCGGGCGGCGTTCGTCCGCACATACATTGCCCATCCGGGTCGGGCGCGAGTCTATACGAGCCGACAACCGTTGGGCAAACTTTGCGTAGCGCCAACTGTTGCCCTTTTTATGGCGGCAGGCTAGCCAAACAGCCAGAGTTCTCCATTTTTGAAGAAAAGTTTTAATAAAATGACCGATCCTGACATTCGTTACGATATTCTGGGTATTGGCAACGCCATTACGGACATTCTGGCCCGGGTCGATTTTGCTTTCCTCGAAAAACAGGGCCTCACACCCGGCAGCATGACGCTGATCGACGCCGAACGCGCCAACGCGCTTCAGGCCGCACTCACACCCGAGCAGGTTATGGGCGGTGGTTCCGTGGCCAATAGCTGCGTGGTGGCGGCACAGTTTGGCGCGCGCGTGGCGTATCTGGGCAAGGTCGCGCGTGACGAGGCCGGGGTTAAGTTCGGTCAAGACCTGCACAGCAACGGCGTGGCGTTTCCGTCCGAGCCGCTGAATGCACAGCTTTTCGACAATCTGCCGACCGCGCGCTGCATTGTCATGATCACCCCCGACGGGCAGCGCACCATGGCTACCTATCTGGGAGCCTGCACCTGCTTTACCCCCGATGACGTGCTGCCCGATGTCATTGCAGCCTCCTCCATCGTGTATCTTGAAGGCTATCTGTTCGACCCCCCGCACGCGCAGGAAGCTTTCCGCCGGGCCGCAGCCATTGCCCATAAGAGCGGACGGCAGGTTGCCCTGTCCCTGTCAGACCCGTTCTGTGTTGGCCGTCACCGCGCGGCTTTCCTTGATCTGGTCAAGGGCCATGTCGATATCCTGTTCGCCAACGAGGATGAAATCTGCGCCCTGTACGAAACGGAAAGCTTCGACACCGCCGCCCGCCATACTGCGCAGGACACCACCTTCGCGGCCCTGACCCGCTCCGGGCTGGGTAGTGTTGTAGTGCATGAAGGCACGTTTACGAAAGTGGACCCCGTACCGACACAGGTGGTCGATACTACCGGCGCGGGCGATGCCTATGCGGCAGGCTTCATGGCCGGGCTAACGGCTGGCCGCACCCTGCCTGAATGCGGCAGGCTGGCATCCGTCGCGGCATCGGAAATCATTTCCCATTACGGGGCGCGCCCGCTTTCCAACCTCTGGGCTGAAATGGGGTTCTGAGCACACCGCTCATCCCCACCGGCCGAACCTGCCCTTAGCCGAGGGCGGGTTCGGACAGGGCCTTGTCTTCACACGGCACATTGACCACCCGCCCATCCTGCACGCGCAGTGCCAGACGGCCTTCGCACAGGGCACGCGCGGCATCACCAAAAACGCGACCACGCCAGCCACCCAGCAGGGTGGGTGCCTGTGACGGATCAAGTGCGAGCGCCTCAAGCTCCTCCTGCGAGGCCACAAGCTTGGGCGCCACATCATGCGCCTCGCAGCAGGCGTTTAGCAGCACCTTGAGCAGCGCTACCAGAGAAGCCGGAGGCCGCGCGGCATCGCGCCCACGCCCTTTGGGCAGGCGCGGCAGTTCCGCATCGGGGAGAGCCTGCGCCTGACGGATGGCTTCCAGCAGGGCTTGGCCTGTCCGGCCTTCCGCAAGGCCGCGCGCCACACCCCGCACACGGGCCAGGGCCTCGGTGCTGTCGGGCGTGGTCGCGGCAATTTCTAGCAGGCTTTCATCCTTGATCAGGCGCTGGCGCGGCACATTAACCCGCTGCGCTTCACGCTCACGCAGGGCTGCCACGGCACGCAGCACCCCCAGCATGCGCCGGTTATTGGTGCGGGCACGCAAACGCTCCCACTGCTTTTCCGGATCTGGCTGAAAAGTCGACGGCTCTTCCAGCTCGGCCATTTCCGCCGCAACCCAGGACAGGCGCTGCTCCTGCTCAAGCTTGCGGTGCAGGCGCTCATACACAACCCGCAGCCAAGTGACATCGCCCGCCGCATAGGTAAGCTGAGCAGCAGACAGGGGCCGGGCCGACCAATCCGTAAACCTGTGGCTCTTGTCGATGGAATGTCCGGTCAGTGAACCAACCAGACTGTCATACCCGACCTGATCGCCATGCCCGGCCACCATGGCCGCCACCTGCGTATCAAAAATCGGCATGGGCAGCGCGCCAAACAGATGCAGGAAAATTTCCAGATCCTGCCGTGCCGCATGAAAAACCTTGATGACTGACGGATCTGCCATCAGCGCCGCCAGAGGGGCCATATCCAGCCCTTCAGCCTGCGCATCGATCAGAATGAGATCGTTGCTACCGCCAAGCTGAACCAGACACAGTTCCGGCCAGTACGTCTTTTCACGCATGAACTCGGTATCAACTGTCACATACCGCTCGTTATGGAGCGGCCTGAGCGCCTCTTCCAGAGCCTGTGTGGAGGAAACCAGTCGTGGTTGCGGAAAAACGGGGGATGCTGTTCTGGCCATGTCCCCTCATACACCAGCCCTGAAAAAAACGACAGCCGCAACCCTGATACATCAGGCCTGAAAACTTGACTTGGTTCGCAAGTGCTCCGACATCAGGCAACATCATCCGAGGAGAACACCATGAGCAGACCAGATGACGGCAGCACCGCACTAACCCAGCTTGGCCGGTCGGTATCAGCCCCCACCAGCCCTGAAACCGCCGAGCTGGAACGCGTGCCCACCCCCTACCGCGACAAGCGCTACATGGTACGCTTTACCGCGCCGGAATTTACCTCACTCTGCCCGATCACCGGCCAGCCGGACTTTGCCCATATCGTCATTGATTACGTGCCGGATCAATGGATTGTGGAAAGCAAATCGCTCAAGCTTTTCCTGACCAGCTTCCGCAACCACGGGGCGTTCCACGAAGCTTGTTCGATCCAGATTGCCAGCACGCTGGTCGATCTTCTCAACCCTGTCTGGCTGCGTATCGGTGCATACTGGTACCCCCGTGGCGGTATCCCGATCGATATTTTCTGGCAAACCGGCGAAGCGCCAAAAGAAGTCTGGATTCCCGCACAGGATGTGCCCAGCTACCGGGGGCGCGGCTAACCCGCGGCAAGGCCAACCTGGAGCCCCAAACAAAAAAAAGCCACCCAGACGGGTGGCTTTTTTCAAAACATATGCTTGAGGCTCAGGCGTTACCCACACCGGCATCAATTTCCGCCCGTACGGCCAGAATCTGATCCTGCAATGCACTCAGGCGGGTCATGTCCGTCTTGTCGGTCTTGTCCCAGATCTCGGACAGTGCCTCAAGCTGGGCCGTGGCGTTATCGATCGAGATCTCGCTGACCGGCACAGCCTTATCCGCCAGAACCGTGCAGCGAGTGCCCGTAATATCGGCAAAGCCACCCGCGACAAAAAAGCGATCCGTAACCACATCGCCTTCATGCAGGGCAACAACACCGCCACGCAGCAGGAGCATCATGGGTGCATGCTCGGTCATGGCGGCAATATCGCCTTCCATGCCGGGCAGAACAGCCATATCTACCTCACGCGACACCAGCACTTTTTCAGGGCTGATGATCTCAATTAGGACCGGCATGAACGATGCTCCTCCCTGAAATCGGCCGTTAGACCGATTCCCTCAGTTTTTCCGCCTTGGCGATCGCTTCTTCGATGCTGCCAACCATGTAGAAGGCGGCTTCCGGCAGGTCATCATATTCACCCGCACAGATGGCCTTGAAGGAGCGAACCGTATCCGTAACCGACACCAGCTTGCCCGGCGCGCCCGTGAACACTTCGGCCACGTGGAACGGCTGGGACAGGAAGCGCTGGATACGACGCGCACGCGCCACAACCTGCTTGTCGTCTTCGGACAGTTCGTCCATGCCCAGAATGGCGATGATGTCCTGCAGGGACTTGTAGGTCTGCAGGATGCGCTGGACTTCCATCGCCACTTCGTAATGCTCTTCACCCACGATCTGGGGGTCAAGCGCACGAGAAGTGGAGTCCAGCGGATCAACCGCCGGGTAGATACCCATTTCAGCAATGGAGCGGTTCAGAACGGTGGTGGCATCCAGATGCGCGAAGGTCGCGGCAGGTGCCGGGTCGGTCAAGTCATCGGCAGGCACGTAAACGGCCTGCACGGACGTGATGGAGCCCTTCTTGGTGGAGGTGATGCGTTCCTGCAGAGCGCCCATTTCCGTCGCCAGAGTAGGCTGGTAGCCCACCGCCGAAGGAATACGGCCCAGCAGAGCGGACACTTCCGAACCCGCCTGCGTGAAGCGGAAGATGTTATCCACGAAGAAGAGAACGTCCTGGTTTTCTTCGTCACGGAAATATTCAGCCATGGTCAGGCCGGTCAGGGCAACACGGGCACGCGCACCCGGCGGCTCGTTCATCTGGCCGAACACCAGAGCCACCTTGGAACCGTCGGTCGCACCATCTTCAGCCAGCTTGATCACGCCCGCATCCTGCATTTCGTAATACAGGTCGTTGCCTTCACGGGTACGTTCACCAACACCAGCGAACACGGACACGCCGCCATGCGCCTTGGCGATGTTGTTGATCAGTTCCTGAATAATAACAGTCTTGCCAACGCCAGCACCACCGAACAGGCCGATCTTACCGCCCTTGAGGTAGGGGCAGAGCAGATCGACGACCTTGATGCCGGTCATCAGGATTTCAGAAGCAGCGGCCTGTTCGTCAAACGCCGGGGCATCACGGTGGATGGTCGCGCGGCGGCTGGTGCGGACCGGGCCCTTTTCGTCAATCGGCTCGCCGATCACGTTCAGGATGCGCCCCAGCGTTTCCGGGCCGACAGGCACGGAAATCTGTGCGCCGGTATCGGTCACTTCCGCACCGCGGGTCAGGCCGTCGGTGGAATCCATGGCGATGCAGCGCACTTCGTGCTCGCCAATTTCCTGCGCGACTTCCAGAACCAGAACCTGGTCGTTCAGCTTGACGTGCAGGGCGTTGAGGATCTTCGGCAGTTCGCCTTCGAACTGCACGTCAACGACCGGGCCTCTGATCTCGGTAATGCGGCCAACGGCATTGGACTTCGTGGCCGCAGGGGCCTGAGTCTGGGTTGTGGTATCCGACATGGTCAGCTCCTGCGGGACATGCGAGCGGGCTCAGACAGCCTGTGCGCCCGAAATGATTTCGATCAGTTCGTTGGTGATATTGGTCTGGCGGGTCCGGTTATAGACCTGGGTCAGACTGTCAATGGATCGGCCCGCGTTACGGGTTGCGTTATCCATTGCCGTCATCCGGGCGCCATTTTCGCCAGCTGCCGTTTCCAGCAGGGCAGCATAAATCTGCACCTGAAGATTACGGGGCAGCAACATGGCCAGAATTGTCGCCTCATCAGGCTCGAATTCATACTGTGCCACATTGTCAGCCGGGACATCGCCTGCACCCTGCTCTTCCATGAGCATGGGAACAAGCTGCTGGCTTGTCGGCACCTGCGTCATCGCGTTGTGGAACTTGTTGAACACAAGTGCACACACATCGACTTCGCCGGCTTCGACCAGAGCGTTGATTTTTTCGCCCAGATCAGACGCGACAGAGAATGGAATTTCCTTACCGCTGACACCGGTGACATGATCAACGATCAGGTCAGCGTAATCGCGAGAAAAGAAATTCATGGCCCTGCGACCAACCGGCAGCAGACGGACCGTCTTGCCTTCGGACTGGAGGCGGCGGATCGTCTGGACGGTCAGGCGGTGTACGTTGGAGTTGAAGCCGCCGCACAGCCCGCGATCACTGGTCAGGGGCACCAGCAGGTGCACCTTGTCCTGGCCCGTGCCAGCGAGCAGACGGGGAACCCCGCCTTCTCCCTGCACTGCGACAGCCAGCTCACCCAGCATACGGCGCATGGCCGCGGCATAGGGTCGCGCGGCTTCCGCACTGGCCTGAGCGCGCCGCAGCTTGGCTGCGGCCACCATTTTCATGGCGCTCGTGATCTTCCGTGTCGACTTGATACTTCCGATCCGGGCGCGGAGTTCCTTAAGGGAAGCCATGGACGCTTCTGCCCTCTCAGCCCGCGAAGTGGCGGTTGAAGGTGGTCAGGTATTCCGTCAGGCGAGCTTCGAGATCCTTGGACAGAGCCTGCTCCTTGGAGAGCGTGTCCAGAATATCCTTGCCCGCGCTGCGCACATCAGCCAGCAGAGCCTTTTCCCAGGCCACAACCTTGTTGACGGCAACACCGTCCACAAAGCCACGGGTGCCCGCGAACAGCAGAACAACCTGTTCTTCGACCGACAGCGGCGAAGCCTGCGGCTGCTTGAGCAGTTCTACCAGACGCGCGCCACGGGCGAGCATTTTCTGCGTCGCAGGGTCGAGGTCGGATGCGAACTGCGAGAAGGCCGCCATTTCGCGATACTGGGCCAGCTCAAGCTTGATCTTGCCTGCAACCTGCTTCATCGCCTTGATCTGGGCGGCGGAGCCAACGCGCGAGACCGAGCCACCGACGTTCACGGCGGGGCGGATGCCCTTATAGAACAGGTCGGTTTCAAGGAAGATCTGACCATCGGTGATGGAGATCACGTTGGTGGGGATGTAGGCTGCAACGTCACCCGCCTGGGTTTCGATCACGGGCAGGGCCGTCAGGGAGCCTGCGCCATGGGCGTCGGACATCTTGGCGGCGCGCTCGAGCAGGCGCGAATGCAGGAAGAACACGTCACCCGGATAAGCTTCACGGCCCGGCGGGCGGCGCAGCAGCAGGGACATCTGGCGGTAAGCCACGGCCTGCTTGGACAGATCGTCATAGCAGATCAGGGCGTGCATGCCGTTGTCGCGGAAGTATTCGCCCATGGCGCAGGCGGCATACGGTGCGAGATACTGAAGCGGCGCCGGGTCAGACGCGGTGGCGGCAACGACGATGGAATACTTCATCGCGCCTTTTTCTTCCAGCAGACGCACGAGCTGTGCAACCGTGGAACGCTTCTGCCCAACCGCAACATAGATGCAGTAGAGAGACTTCTTGTCGTCGCCCGCATCATTCACGCTCTTCTGGGCGAGAATGGTATCGGTCAGGATGGTGGTCTTGCCGGTCTGGCGGTCACCGATCACCAGTTCGCGCTGGCCACGGCCAATCGGAACCAGAGCGTCAATGGCCTTGATGCCGGTCTGCATCGGCTCATGCACGGACTGGCGGGGCATAATGCCGGGCGCCTTGACTTCCGCACGACGCATTTCAACGTCAACCAGCGGACCCTTGTCGTCGATCGGGTTACCCAGACCGTCAACCACGCGGCCCAGCAGGCCCTTGCCTACCGGCACGCTGACAACGGTGCCGGAACGGGCAACGGTATCGCCTTCGCGGATGTTGGTGTCGTCACCGAAAATGACGATACCGACATTGTCGCTTTCGAGGTTGAGGGCCATGCCCTTCTGACCGACGGACGGGAAATCGACCAGTTCGCCCGCCATGACGTTCTGCAGGCCGAACACACGGGCAATACCATCCCCTACGGACAGGACAGTGCCGGTTTCGACAACATCAGATTCCTTGTCGAACGAGGCAATCTGCTGCTTGAGGATATCCGAAATCTCTGCGGGACGGATTTCCATCACGCGGCTCCCTTCATGGCGTAATGCAAACGAAACAGGCGGGTCTTGAGGCTCGCGTCATACAGCTTTGCCCCTACACGGACGACAAGGCCGCCCAGCAGGGTGCTGTCAACACGCTCACGAATATTGATACGGGAATAACCGGCCTCGGCCAGACGGGCCTGAAGCTGGGCGCGCTGCTCTGGTGTCAGCGCCACGGCGCTGCTGACCTCGGCCACCACCTCACCCCGGCGGGCCACGGCCAGCGCGTCAAGCGCACCAAGAATGCGGCGCAGCACCGGCAGGCGACGGTTATCCGCCACAACACCCACAAAATTACGAAGAATCTGGCCGAACCCCTGAGCCTCCAGCACGGCCAGCACGGCCTTGCGAGACACCAGAATATCCAGACGCCTGTCTTCCAGAACAGTGCGCAGGGGCGCACTTTCATCAATCAGGCGGGCAAGCGCTCCGCCTTCATCAAGCACGGTGTCCAGCTGCCGCTGCTCGGCGGCCAGATCATAAAGCGCAATCGCGTAACGGCCTTCAAGACCGTTGGCCGCAAAAGCAACTGCTTGTGCTGTCGTTACGCCCGAGGCCACCACTCTTTGGTTCTTTCCTTCTGTGCGCGCCGGCATTCCACACTGACAACGATGCAACCCAGACCACCAGACGATGAATCCAGATTTAATGCACCTGCTGGCGCGGCCTCTAGCATGACCACAACAGGCACGCAACTAGCTGAACACCCCTATTTTGCGCATCCACCCCGATGGAGCAGACCACGGTGCGCAAAAGTCCATATCTACACGCCCTGAACCGGAATGACGCACTACCCAAACAGAACAGGCAACACCCGCGATCAGACCCGACAGGTCGCTACGATCACGAAACAGCGAGGGATGAAAGGCTACAGAATTTGTCTGGAGAATATTTTGGAGCGGACAGAGGGAATCGAACCCTCCTCGGTAGCTTGGAAGGCTACAGCATTACCACTATGCTATGCCCGCGCACCAAAGTGTGGACGTTTATAATCCATCCTCCACGCATGCTGCAAGCCCCCGGCGTTTTTTTTGCGCAGGCGCGTATCTGGGCACACAATAATCTGCAACAGGCACTTGACTTTAGCGCCACAACATATTTTGTTCCGCCTCCTGTGATGCCCGCAAGATTGTGGCTGGTCAGACGAACGGGTTTCCGTTATAGGTCTTTTCCAGCCGTGGCGGACACGCTGCAGGGGTGTAGCTCAATTGGCTAGAGTGCCGGTCTCCAAAACCGGAGGTTGTGGGTTCGAGACCCTCCACCCCTGCCAGATTTTCTGGCGCTGTACGGGAAAAATCCGCTTTAATCTTCATGACAATGCGGTGTTTCGTGCAAGGCTGAACAGGTTCAGGCCGCCCCATCAGGGTGCCATGAACGCAAGTTGTGGAAGAGGGTTGGTTCGTGTCGTTCAGTCCCGGTAAGTTCCTGCATGACGTGCGCGCCGAGGCCGAACGGGTCACCTGGCCCTCCCGGCGGGCAACGCTTGTAACCACGGGTGCCGTTCTGGCCATGGCTGGTCTGGCTTCCGTCTTTTTCTTTGTGGTTGACCAGCTGATCGGTCTCGGCCTGCGTCAACTCTTCGGGCTGGGAGGCTGAGGAAGCGACATGGCCAAGCGTTGGTACGTGGTTCACGTCTATTCGGGCTTCGAAAAGAAAATTGCCCAGTTCATCCGCGAAGAAGCGGAACAGAAAGGGCTGAGCGACCATATTGACGAAATTCTCGTCCCCTCTGAAGAGGTGATCGAGGTGCGTCGTGGCCAGAAGGTCAACACGGAGCGTAAGTTCTTCCCCGGTTATGTCCTGATCAAGATGGAAATGACCGACGAGAGCTGGCACCTTGTGAAGGATTCACCCAAGGTTACCGGCTTTCTGGGCACCCGTAACCGCCCCACCCCCATTTCGGCGGCGGAAGCGGAGCGGATCATCCGCCAGACCGAAGAAGGCGTGCAGCATCCCCGCTCCGCCATCAGCTTCGAAATTGGCGAGCAGATTCGCGTGGCGGATGGCCCCTTCACCTCCTTCAATGGTGTCATTGAGGAAGTGGATGAAGACAAGAACCGCCTGAAGGTGAGCGTTTCCATTTTCGGTCGCTCTACGCCGGTCGATCTGGAATTCAATCAGGTCGAAAAACTCTAGGCGGATCGTCCCGTCTGTATGGAAAAAGCGGCCAATGGCCGCTTTTTTTATGCCTGCATCACTCCGCAGGCTCAAAACCGAACAGCCCTCCGTAAAAAGCCAGTTCCTCCACAAATGCCGCACGAATGGTGCTTTCCTGCCGGAAACCATGCCCCTCGCCGGGAAACTCGCGCAGGGTACAGGGCGTGCCTGCCTCTTGCAGCGCTTCTGCCATGGCGCGCGCCTGTGAAAGTGGCACCACCCTGTCCTCCTGCCCCTGAAACAACAGAACCGGGGCGCGAATCCGTTCCACCTTCTGCACAGGCGAACGCGCCAGATAGAGCGCTTCGGATTCGGGCCAAGGACCGATCAGGCCATCGAGGTAGCGCGACTCGAATTTATGCGTTTCCGCTGCCAGCTCGCGCAGGTCTGTTACGCCGTAAAGACTGACGCCCGCCGCAAACAGACTGGATTCGGCCAGAGCCACCAACACCGTCATACCCCCGGCACTGGAACCACGAATGGCAATGCGCTGCGCATCCACCCAGCCTTCGCGCACGACATGCGTACAGGCGGCAATGCAGTCGGCCACATCCACGACACCCCATTGCCCTTGCAGGCGCTCACGCCATGCCCGCCCAAAGCCAGTTGAGCCACCGTAATTGACATCCAGCACCGCGAAACCACGCGAGGTCCACCACTGCACCTTAAAGGAAAAACTGTCCTGCGCGCGGGCGGTCGGGCCACCATGCACCTGCACAATCAGCGGCGGCCGCTCGCCCTCAGGCACACAGGCCGTGCGGCTGGTGGGCGGATAGAAAAACGCATGCCCGGATGGCGTATCCTCACCCCCAACACGAAAGCGCAGGGAAATGGGGCAGGCTATATCCTGTTCCTGCAAAACCGCAGGGGCAGCATTATAGAGAATCCGCTCCTGAGGCGGCTCTGCGGCCATATCCGCCAGCATGATTCGCGGCAGGGCATCAGGCGGGGTATCCAGCCAGACCAGACGCCCATCAGCCAGCGGCACGGGGCATTGCTCGGGCCGGCCCGGTATGGGCAGAAACGTGCCATCCGTCCGGCGCAGCACGGTCTGGCTTTCGCCCTCGCACACACTCAGGAACAGGCAGGCACCACCCGGTAGCGGCTGGTAGCTGCGCTGGCCAAACACCCATGCCGGTTGCCCGATCTCGCCTTGCGGGACAGCACAGGGGGTCAGAGCTGTTTCTGCCTCGCCGCGCCCTGCATGCCACACACTCCACTGGCCCGAGCGGTCTGAAATCACCAGCAGGTGCCCGTCTTCCGTCCAGCGGGGTTCGAGCAGCGATTCGTGTCCCGCCCCCCCTGCCAGCACATAAGGGGTACCAAGCCCCGTAATGGTGCCGTTGGGCGTGCGCTCAAGCCGCGCCACGCACAGGCGCGTGGCCTCCCACGGCATGAACGGGTGCGACCATTCAATCCATGCCAGCAATTGCCCATCTGGCGACACAGCGGGAGCTGCGTAAAAATCCGCTCCGCGGGCAAGGATGACGCCTTGTGCCGCCGCCTGTCCGGTCTTTGCTGTGCAGTCCAGCACCACCAGTGCGGCCTGTGGCTCCGCCGGGTCGTGCTGATGGTCTTCCCGCACGGCCAGCAGCCCGCCCCCCATGGGGTCGAATCGCAAATCCGCAAAACGCAGGCCGGGCTGCCCTGCGAGCTGGCGTATCTCTTTCCCCCCGTCAGCACGGGTTTGGGCACCAGCTTTCTGCGCCAGCCACACGGCACCGCTTTTGCGCTCGGAATAGGCAATGCCCTGTGCGCCAACCGCATAGGCTCCGCCGCCATATTCATGCACGCGGGTGCCGATATCGGTTTGCGGGGGCAGCGCTTCGGCACAACCCGCCGCCTCGCTCCAGTGCATGAGCACGGTACGCCCCCCCTCCGCCGGGCGGCGTTCGAGCCAGTAGACCGTCTGATCCCATGCGGTCACTTCCGACAGGGTCAGGGTTTTCCCGGCCACGAGCGCGGCTGTCACGGGAGAAGGCCATGCCCCGCAGGGTATGGGCCTGCGGGGGGGTGAAAAGGGAGCTGTCGTGTCTGTCATAGGGGCACCCTAGCACCGGCGAGCCAGCCTGTTCAAAAACACCCGGCCTGTGGACACGATGCCACCAACGGCCTTTACGAAGCGTTCAGACTTGACAGAGGGGGAGCACTCACGGTTCCTCCCCATTGCTGCTGGCGCCGTCTGCCTGCGCGCCGTCTGCCAGAACTGGATATTCTCCCCTGCTGCATGCTCTGCACTCCGCTTTTTCTATAGACTTTCTCACCAACCTATTCAGCCATTACGGCTATGGGGTAATTGGTGTTGTGGTCATGCTTGAAAGCATGGGCCTGCCCCTGCCCGCTGAAAGCCTGCTGATTACCAGCGCTCTGTTTTGCGCCACCACGCACAGGCTCCAGATAGAAGGCGTCATGATCGCGGGGATAACGGGGGCGATCATGGGCGATAATTTCGGCTACCTGATCGGCCACGGGCTGGGCCTGCACATGCTGGGCAAGCATGGCCCCAAGGTGGGGCTAACCCCCAAGCGCCTGCTGCTGGGGCGCTATGTCTTTCTGCGCCATGGTGGGTCAGTAGTGTTTTTTGGCCGGTTTATCGCCATTCTGCGCATGTTTGTGGCCATTATGGCCGGGGCTATCCGCATGCCGTGGCACACATTCCTGTTTTACAACGCGCTGGGCGGCATATTCTGGGCTGGTGGATACACGCTGTGCGCCTATATGCTGGGCAACGAGATTTTGCGGCTTTCTGGCTGGATCGCCATCGGCTTCGGTGTTCTGGCCTGTGCCGTAATTCTGACCCTGCTGATTTTTTTCAAACGGAATGAAAAACGTCTGACGGAAGAAGCCATGCAGGCCGCACAACAGGATGAACAGCTCAAGGCCCTTTTGCCATGACCGTACAACAGCCTGCCGGATTCCTCGACAAACTTGGCACCCTCCTGCCCGGCCGCCACGACACATGGCGCGTAATGGACAAAAAGCCAGACCTGCGCGGTCGTACAGCACTGGTAACAGGGGGCAATAGCGGGCTGGGCCTTGAAGTGGCGCGCGGTCTTGCCCGCCGGGGAGCCCGCCTGCTGCTACCGGTCAGGGATACCGAGCGGGGCCAGCAGGCCGTGGCGGCCCTGACAGCCACCTGCCCACAGGCCCAGATCAGCCTGCTGGCGCTTGATCTGGCCTCGCTAGAGTCGGTCAGCGCCTGCGCGCAGGCCGTGGCGCAGCAGACCGACAGGCTGGATTTCCTGATCAACAATGCCGGTGTCATGGCACCGGCACACCGCCTTGAAACGCATGATGGATTCGAACTCCAGTTTGGCGTGAACCATCTGGGGCATTTCGCCCTGACCGCTGCCCTGCGCCCCCTGCTGGAAGCGGCAGACGGCGGCGGCACGGTCGTGACCGTGGCCAGCCTTGCCGCAGGGCGCAACACCCTGCATTTCGACGACCTGCAAAGCCGCCACCGCTACAGCCCGTTCGGGGCGTACCAGCAGAGCAAACTAGCCAATCTGCTATTTTCGCTGGAACTGGCACGCCGGGCTGCTGAAAACGGCTGGAACCTGCATGCGCGGGCCGCCCATCCCGGCTGGGCCAGCACCGCCATTCTGGCCAATGGGCAGGGGGCGACACTCCCCGCCCCGCTGGGCCGAATCGAGCAGACGCTCGGCGGAGCCGTGCTCCGTATCATGGGGCAGTCCGCCGCACGCGGAGCGGAACCGCTGCTATACGCCGCCCTGTCGCCCGATGCGCGTGATGGGGAATATTACGGCCCACAGGGCGCGGGAGAACGGCACGGACGCCCCGGCCCCGCACGCATTCCCCCCACGGCACGCAAGCCGAGTCTGGCAGCGCGCCTGTGGGATATTTCGGAACGGCTGACCAGCACCTCGATGGGCTGAGGCCCGGTTTTCAGAACTTCTGGGTCTGGCGGGCGCGACTCTGCTGGCGCAGCACGCTTTCAATCCAGTCATTCAGGCGGCGCGTCGTATCCTCGGCTTCTTCCCGGTCGGGATAGAATTCGGGAAAGCGCAACGCCAGCCACCGCCATGCCACCAGACGCTTGTGGCGTTTTTCCGCCCGCTCCAGCTCCTCACGCCCGGCGCGTTCAGCCGGGGGCAGACGCCCCGTGCCGGGGGGCAGCACCCGCCGCCCGGCCGCATGGTCCGCCGCCCACCCCACCAGACGCCGTATGCCGTTATCGCGGTCATCCACCGGGCACATGGCGTAAGCCCAGCGCGTGGGCAGGTCGAGCGCATCCACCCCTTCCAGTGCCGAGGCAATGGCAAAAGCCTGCTCCATGTCCGATAGGCGATAATTGGGGTCATCCTTACGCAGAACGGCACGGTGAATACGCGACAGCACGCCATACAGGCTCTGCGAGCCGATTTCCGTGGCCACAGCCTTTACGATATCCACATCCGGCTGCACGAAAGGCCGCAGGTCTTCAGGCTGTTCCGGGGCGGCCTCAAGCTGGCGACGCACAAAATGCGGGCTACCCGCCCCCGCCAGCACGGCCACCACACCCGTTTCATGCTTGCCAAAGCGCCCCGCCCGGCCGCCGATCTGCTTGACTTCCTGCACGCTCAGGTCGCGCGTCTGGCGGCCGTCATATTTCTTGAGCGAGGCAAACACCACGCGCTTGATGGACAGGTTAAGCCCCATGCCGATGGCGTCCGTAGCCACCAGAATATCCGCCTGACCGGAGTTGAAGCGCTGCGCCTCGGCCCGGCGCACCTCGGGGCTGAGCGCACCATATACAACCGCAACCCGCTTGCCGTGCTGCATGAGCGCGGCCCGCAGGTCCAGCACCTCGCGGCGGGAAAAAGCGATGAGCGCATCGCCCGAGCCCAGATCGGCCAGCCTGACCGGCTGTGACGCCGCCCGGAGCGGGCTTTTGCGTTCGAGCGAAATTTCATCCAGCGGGTCTCCACACAGCTCGGCGATACGCCGCACCATGGGAATGCAGTCCGGCGCGCCCAGCACGTACAGATGTCGCGCGGGCACACCCATGATGGCGGCGGTCCATGCGGCCCCGCGGTCGGTATCGAACAGCATCTGCGCCTCGTCGATCACCGCCACATCAACCGGGCTGTAGAACGGGCACATTTCCACCGTGGCGGCCAGATGCCGGCTACCGGGTACGATCAGACGTTCCTCGCCGGTGGAAAGTGATGCCTCCACCCCGCGCGAGGCCAGTGCCTCGCGGAATTCATGGGCCAGAAGCCGCAGCGGGGCGAGGGCCAGCCCGCTTTCAGCCTGTGCCAGCGCATTGAGCGCGGTATAGGATTTGCCGCTATTGGTGGGGCCTGTCACCAGCGTAATACGGCGCTGGAGCGCACGGGCGGTGCGAAAATGCGCGGCATAGCGGTCAAGCGCCGCCACGCGCGCGATCACCGCATTGGCCACCTTGCGGCCCATATCCGGCGCGGGCTGGTTAGCGGGGCCTCGGCCGGGTACGCCCCCTTCTTCCGGGCGGCTGCCCCGGCGCCATTCATTCAGCTTGCCACGCAGGGCAACAAGCACCTGCGGGTCGAACTCCCAGCGCTCGCGCCCACCCTGCTCGCTTATCTTACGGGCAACGGGCAGCCGATTCTCGGCAATCCAGCGCAGGGCCTCACGCCCGGAGCAATGCAGCAGACGCGGCACCTCGCTGAACGGCACAAGGCTCTCTTCCCACGCACGGAGCTGTCCTTCTTCCTGCTCACGCAGGCGGCGGCCCGCTTTCTCGATCTTGCTGGCCGCATCCTGCCTGCGGCTTTCCTCCTGCCGGGTGATCGTCAGGAACGGATCATCTGCCGACAGGCCGAAGGCCACTGCCACGGCCATAAGCAGCAGGTCTGTCTGGGCGGGAGAGGGCACGCGCCCGGTATCCACCAGATCAGCCTGCACGGATTCGAACGCCGCACGGGGCGTGGCCCCGTAGCTGCGCAGGCGGGCCTGCGCCACGGGGTCCAGCGCGCGTTCCAGCGTCTGGTCATCGGCCTGCGGGTCTTCCACCGTGGCGCAGGCGTCTTCTATTTCCTCACGGGTGATCCATATCCGCCCGCTGCGGCGCGTCTTGTCCAGCAGGCGCGAGACCCATTTCTTGCGCCGCACGAGGCACAGCACATGGCGGTAGGTTTCATCCTCCACGCTGCGCTGGCCCGGCTCCAGCGCGCGGGCGAGCCGGCGCAGGACTTCCGTTTCCTCCCTAGGTTCGGGGGAGAGGCCGGTACGCGCCATGGCAGTGGCAAGGGCGTCGCGGGCGGGAGAGGCGGAATGATCTGATACCATGCCTACCTTGTGCGGCATCAGGCCCGCGCCGACAATGTGCTACACCCGACCGACACAAAAAATTACAGATTTACGGGCGTTCTGCCGGGCGCGAACACGTCTGATGATGATTTTGCACTGGCGTTGGCCGCCCCCGCCCCTTAAAAACGCCTCCACTGTATCCAGATGCCCCGCGCGGGCCGAACCGGGGCACAGCCCCCGACAACGGCTTCGCGCCCGGTATCCATACCCAGAACCGATCTGCTGCAAGCGGAGTACAAAGCGGCCCATGTCTGAAACCATTCTCGAAACCGGCACTCTCCCCCTCGTGTCCGCCTCTGACGTGCCCAGCAGCCTGCTGCCGGTCGAAGGCCAGGACGGCGTATGGCACCTCGCCCCGCCCACGAAAGAATATGGCCACCTGTATCCGGCCAAGGTGCTAACCGTGCACCACTGGACGGACCGCCTGTTCAGCTTCACCACCACCCGTGATCCGGGCCTGCGTTTCGAGAATGGCCAGTTCGCCATGATCGGCATCGAGGTGGACGGCAAGCCGCTGCTGCGCGCCTATTCTATTGCCTCGCCCAACTACGCCGATGAAATGGAGTTTCTCTCCATTGCCGTGCCCGATGGCCCGCTGACCTCGCGCCTGCGCCACGTCAAGGTAGGCGATACGGTGCTGATCGGCCGCAAGCCCACCGGCACACTGCTGCTCGATAACCTGCGCCCCGGCCGTAACCTGTATTTCCTGTCCACCGGCACCGGCCTTGCGCCGTTCATGAGCCTGATCAAGGACCCGGAATGCTACGAGCGTTACGAGCACGTGATCCTGAGCCATACCGTGCGTATTTCGGGCGAGCTGGCTTATGCCAACCACATCCGCCACGAACTGCCCCAGCACGAGTTCCTGGGTGAGGATGTCTCGGGCAAGCTGCTGTATTACCCCGCCGTTACGCGCGAAAGCTTTGCCGTGACCGACCGTATCACCAAGCTGATCGAAAGCGGCAAGATCTTCGAAGATCTGGGTATCCCCGCACTCGACCCCGAGCATGACCGTGTGATGATCTGCGGTTCGCCGGAAATGCTGGCCGATACCGAAGCCCTGCTGCGCGCACGCGGCTTTGATGAGGGCAATATGTCCACCCCCGGCGCGTATGTGGTGGAAAAGGCTTTCGCTGAACGCTAAAAGCCCCACATCACACCAGAACCCCGCAAAGGAGCACATCCATGGCCCATGACTTCGACCTTCTTGTCATAGGTGCCGGCTCCGGCGGGGTTCGCTGCGCGCGAATCGCCGCCAGCCATGGCGCGCGCGTAGCCGTAGTGGAAAGCCGCCACTGGGGCGGCACCTGCGTCAATCTCGGCTGCGTACCCAAAAAGCTTATGGTGCAGGCCAGCGAGTTCGGTGACCTCGTGGACGACAGCCATGGCTTTGGCTGGAACACCCAGCGTGGCACCCATGACTGGCCCACCCTCATGGCCGCGAAAGACCGCGAAATTACGCGTCTGAACGGCATTTATGTTTCCATGCTGGAAAAAGCCGGGGTTACGCTGTTTACCGGCCATGCCAGCCTGACCGGCCCGCGCAGCGTGCGCATTACCCCCCCAGCCCTCGCCCCCGCGGGCCACCCCCA
>NZ_JBDNWF010000031.1:19241-31043 GCF_047721125.1 Acetobacter papayae
CCCCCACGCAGGATATCACGGCAGAGCGCATTGTTATTGCCACCGGCTCCACCCCCACGCGGCCCTCTTTCCCCGGTGTGGAACTCGCCATTACCTCGGACGAGGCCTTTGCCCTGCCCCAGCGCCCCGACCGGGTAGCGCTGATTGGTGCGGGTTATATCGGCATTGAGTTCGCGGGAATTTTTGCCGGGCTTGGTGCTCAGGCCGAACTGATCTACCGCCACGACCTGCCCCTGCGCGGCTTTGATGAAGACATGCGTACGGCTCTGGCCGATGCCATTACGGTGCGCGGCATCACCCAGCACCGCAACGCCAGCCCCGAAAGCCTGACGCGCGACGGCACGGACCTGCTCCTGCGCCTGAACACGGGCGAGACCCTGCGGGTGGACTGCGTGTTTCTGGCCACCGGACGCCACCCCAAGACAGCAGCGCTCGGGCTGGAACAGGCGGGTATCAAAACCGCGCAGAACGGACGGATTGTGGTGGACGGTCTGGGCGAGACCTCCTGCCCCGGCATTTACGCCATTGGCGATGTCACGGACCGGATCAACCTTACCCCCGTTGCCATTGCCGAAGGGCATACTCTGGCCGACCAGCTTTTTGGCAAGGCCCCGCCCCGCGAGTGGGATTTCGCGACCACACCCAAGGCCGTTTTCTTTTCCCCGCCACTGGCCTGCACGGGCCTGACGGAAGAAGAAGCCGCCCGCACGGGGGCAGTGGATATTTATCTGACGCGCTTTACCCCCATGCGGCATACGCTGGGCGGGCGGCGCGAGCGTAAAACGGTCATGAAACTGGTGGTGGATCAGGCCAGTCAGGTAGTGGTGGGCGCGCATATTCTGGGCGATGACGCCCCGGAAATGCTCCAGGCCGTAGCCATTGCCGTGACCGCGAAACTGACAAAAGCCGATTTTGACCGCACAATCGGCATTCACCCCACCTCAGCCGAGGAACTGGTGACGCTGCGTACCCGCACACGCGAAACACCGCATACCCCCTGATCGGGCGCGCCCGCACAAGGGCGCACCACTCCCCCAGCCTTCTCCCGCCTGCGCCCACGCGACTGCGAAAGGACACAAGCCCCATGGCCTTCACGCCCTCCTCTTCCGGCCCTCATGATCTGGCGCTCAGAAACGGTTCCGTTGTTCTGCCCGATGGCACGGTCAACACCACGCTTTATGTGCGCGATGGTCTTGTCAGCGCTATCGGGGGGGAAGCCCCGGCCGCACGCACCATCGACTGCACGGGCCTGACCATTCTGCCCGGCGTGATCGACACACAGGTGCATTTCCGCGAACCGGGTGCCGAGGAAAACGAAGACCTCGCCACCGGCAGCCGCGCCGCCGTGCTGGGTGGGGTAACGGGCGTGTTTGAAATGCCCAACACCAAACCCACCACCTCCACTCCCGAGGCTGTGGCCGACAAGCTGGCCCGCGCACAAGGCCGTATGTGGTGCGAGCACGCCTTTTACGTGGGCGCCACCTCCGATAACGCGGATGAATGCGGCACGCTCGAACAACTGCCCGGCACGGCGGGTATCAAGGTGTTCATGGGCTCTTCCACCGGGAATCTTCTGGTCTCCGAGGATGCAATGCTGGAGCGGGTGCTGCGCTCAGGCCAGCGGCGCGTTGCCATCCATGCGGAAGACGAAGCCCGGCTGAAGGAACGTCTGGGTGAGCGGGTAGAAGGCGATGCGGCATCGCACCCCGTCTGGCGCGATGATGAAACCGCCCTGCGCGCCACCCGCCGCGTTCTGGCACTGGCCCGCAAAACTGGGCGGCGCGTGCATATCCTGCATGTCACCACCCCGGCGGAACTGGAGCTGATTGCCGCCAACCGCGATATCGCCAGTTGCGAGCTCACCCCCCAGCACCTGACCATGAGCGCTGAGGACGCCTACCCCCGCCTTGGCACGCTGGCCCAGATGAACCCGCCCATTCGCTCCGCCGCACACCGCGAGGGGCTCTGGCACTGGCTGCATCAGGGCCTGCCCGATGTTATTGGCTCGGACCACGCCCCCCACAGCCTTGAGGCCAAAGGCCGCGCCTACCCGGCCTCGCCCTCCGGCATGCCGGGTGTGCAAACACTGCTGCCGCTGATGCTCAACCACGTAGCCCACCACCGGCTGAGCCTGCGCCGTCTGGTGGACCTGACATCAGCCGGACCGCAAAGGCTGTTCGGGCTGGTGCGCAAGGGCCGCATTGCCGTGGGTTATGATGCGGATTTCACGATCGTGGACCTGAAAGCCCGCTGGACGATTGAGGAAGACTGGCTGGCCTCGCGCTGCGGCTGGTCACCCTTTACGGGCGAAGAAATCACAGGCCAGCCCATTGGCACGGTTATCCGTGGCCAGCAGGTCATGTGGGAAGGCAGCCTGGCGGACAAACCCGCAGGGCAGCCCTTCCGTTTCGATGCGACGGACCGCCCGGCCTGAAGCCTCTATAGGCTCAGGGCTCAGGGCTCAGGGCTCAGGGCTCAGGGCTCAGGGCTCAGGGCTCAGGGATAACCGGAATGCTGGTAGGAAAAACCATCTACCAGCATCCGCAGCGGGGCAAATGCCTGAGCCGAAAAGCTCTCGCTGCGCACCGTGCTGCCGTCAGGCGATTCCATAAAAACGGTGTTGTTCCAGTCCGCGGCACTAATGCCGGTCCACAGGGTCAGCACCAGCACTTCCTTGTTCTGGGCATCGCGCAGGTGCAGATGGGCATCGCCTGATGAGGGCGGGGTGCGATACAGCGGCCCCCAGCCACCGGAATGCGCGTGTGTCCAGTCGTTCAGCGTTGCTACTTCCTGCGTCGTCAGGGCGCGCGTATGGTGCATGGGCCCCACATCCAGCGTGCCGCTGGCGATCTGCGGAAATGAAACCGGCTTGAAATTAGGCAGCGCCACGCCCCAGATCAGCGCCGCCGTGCTGACCGTAAACGCCACAAACCCGATAATGAACGCCGTTTCCTTACGCATACCCATGTCCTTTTCCCTGCGCCATCCTGACGCCCATGCCCGCACCCGGCTCCGTGTCGGGCCTGCCTGATACACAGGCTTTTCACCGTTTTTTCACGCCATGTTCAACCCACCGGGCCAGAACGGACGCGGCCCTGCGGAGTGCCCTATGGGCGGGCCTGTGCTTCCTTTACTGCACCGAGGGACTGCACGCCAGCAGGGGGTGCTGCCATGGTGTCCCGCGCGCCGGTGCGGGCCTCGCCCTCGGGGTTATGATCGAACTCCGGCACCAGCAACGCCAGAATACGCAGGGCTGCCTCTACATCATTGTGTTGCGCGTAGCGGGTAATGTCCTCCACGGCGCGGGTCACCGCCTCGCGGTCCACTACGCGGGGGGTGGCCATCAGCAGACCGGAGGCATCGGTGGGTACAGGGGCCTCGCGCCCGTGGAACAGTTCCTCAAACAGTTTTTCACCCGGACGCAGGCCCGTGAAACGGATAGCCACATCCTCATCAGGCCGCAGACCGGCAAGGTAGATCATCTGCCGGGCCAGATCGACAATGCGCACCGGCTCGCCCATATCCAGCACGAAAATACCGCCATTATCGAGCAGCCTGTCCGTGCCGGACGCCACCTTGCCGCCGCCATTCCAGCCAGCCAGCCCCTGCGTGCCGCGCACGGCGGCCTGCAGCACCAGCCCCACGGCCTCGGGCACGGTCATGAAATAGCGGCACATATCGGGGTGGGTTACGGTCAGCGGACCACCGCGTTCGAGCTGCTGGCGAAACAGCGGCACAACAGACCCCGTAGACCCCAGCACATTGCCAAAACGCACCGTAATGCAGCGCATGGCCATGGGGTCGCCCGAGGCCCGGGCACTGATATCGAGGGCCTGACAGTACATTTCCGCCGCACGCTTGGATGCACCCATCAGGCTGGAAGGATTGACTGCTTTGTCCGTGGAAATCACCACCATGGCGCGCACGCCATGCCGGGCAGCGGTGTCGGCCACCACGCGGGTGCCGTGAATATTGGTCAGCAACCCCTCGGTCGGGTTGTCCTCGACAATCGGCACATGTTTGAGTGCTGCGGCATGGAACACCAGATCGGGTCTGTGTTCCGCCATAATCGTATCCAGCCGGGCCGCATCACGCACATCCGCCACCAGACTTTCGCGCACGATATCGGGGGCTGTCTGCGACAGTTCCATGCTGATCTGCCACAGGGCGAATTCCCCATGATCAAGCAGCACCAGCCGGCTCGGCTGCAAACCCGCAATCTGCCGCGCCAGTTCGGAGCCGATAGTGCCACCCGCCCCTGTAACCAGCACCACCCGCCCTGCAATCATGCCTTCCATCCCTTCCCGATCCAGCCTGACCTGCGGCCGGTTCAGGAGGTCTTCAAGGGGGATGGGGCGCAGGCGCACCTGCTCGGCGGGGGTGAGGTCTGTCAGGGCCGGGGCGCGCAGCACCGCAATACCCTTGGCGCTGGCGGCATCCAGAACGGCTGTCAGTTGCGAACCACGAAAGGCCGGGTCCGTCACCACCAGTGAATCAGGACGATGCCGCCCGCTGACCAGCCGCTCGAGAATGGACTGGATATCGGCAACATTGCCCAGAATGGGCACGTTATGGATACGCTGGCCGGGCCGGTGAGCGCCCACGGCCACAATGCCTGCAACGCGCGTGCCGGTGTGCAGATTGCGTTCGAACACCCGCATATACAGGTCCACGACCGAGTCATCCCCGATCAGCACAATCCTCTGGCGGGCGGCCCAGTACGGCACGCGGCCATACAGCACACGATAGGTAACGCGCGCACCGCCCAGCACCACCAGCAGCACCATGGCGTAAATAATGCCAAAGGTCGGGCTGGGGGGCGTCACATGAAACAGCCACAACGCAACGGAAAACAGCAGCGCACTGGCAAACGATGCCCCGATAATGCCCAGCAGGTCCGAAATGCCCGAAAAGCGCCAGTACTGCTGCGGCACACGAAATGGCAGACCGCTAATGGCAAGGGAAACCGCCGCCCCGGCCAGAAACCACAACGGATGCAAAAGCCCGGCCTGTGGGGCGGCCAGCCAATGGGCGACAGGTGCCGCAACGGCCGCCAGCAGCCCGTCGAGCACGACGTTTACAGCGACCCTGTTCAGCGCCCACAACCGTGAACGCCCATACCAGGATCTGCCACTCGGGGCCGGAGAATGTTGCGATACCATGCTATTGCCCTTATAGCCCGAGGCCTGTCATCCTTGAAAGCTACCCCAGCCGGGATAATAAACGCTTCATGGCTTTCTCCCCCTCATTCTCCTTACAGACCATCATGGCTTTTTTGCCAGAACTGGCAATTCTCTGTGGTGCGGCGCTGCTTTCGGCCTATGGCGTCCGGCGCATGATCCGGCTGGCCGTGCTGGATCACCCCGGCCATCGCAGTTCCCACACGAGCGCTACCCCCAAGGGGGGCGGCATTGGAATCATGGGGGCTTTTCTCGTGTGCTGGCCAGTGCTGCACTGGGTTACGGGCGGGGTGGGGCCGCATAGCCTCGGTATCCTGACAGGTGCAGCACTTGTACTGCTCTGTGTCGTTTCATGGCTGGATGACCTGTACCAATGGCCCCCTACCGCCAAGCTGGCCACACAATGCGCCGCCGCCGCCATGGTGGCCGCCGGATTTGCCCTGACCTGCGGCCTGCCCGGTGCAACCGCGAACGATCTGGCGCAGCATGCTGCGGCACCGGGCGCATTTTCATGGCCCCAACTAACAGGGCCAGCCCTGCCCCCCCTGCTGCCGGACTGGCTGGTGCCGGTCGTGGGTTTTGCCGGGGCTGTCCTGTGGCTGGTATTCGTTACCAATGCCGTCAATTTCATGGATGGTCTGAATGGTCTGGTTTCGGGCTGTGTGCTGGTAGGGGCTGTGGTGCTGGCAACCTTGGCCCCGGCATTGGGAGCGACAGAGCTGGTCTGGCCCGCCCTGTTGCTGGCCTGCTGCTTGGCAGGGTTTCTGCCCTACAACTTTCCCAATGCGCGGATTTTCATGGGGGATGTCGGCAGTCAGGGCTGCGGGCTGCTGGCGGGTACGGCCAGCCTGTATCTGATGCTCCATACATCAAGCCGCCTTGAAGGCGGCTGGCTACTCGGCCCAGCCGTGCTCGCTCCCCTGCTGTATGATGTGCTGTTTACACTGGTGCGCCGCCAGCGCGCGGGGCTACGGCTCGCTCAGGCGCATCGGGGTCACCTGTATCAGGTTCTGCACCGGAGTGGCCTTGCCACGCCCACCATCAGCCTTGCGGAATGGGGCATGACCCTATGGGGTGGCGCCACCATGATAGCGCTAGCCCGCCTGTTACCTGTTCTGGGAGGTTTTTACGCCACGCTGGTTTGCGGGCTGCTGGTGCTAGCGCCCCAACTGCTGTGGACAGGGTTTACCCTGCGCCGCACAAGGGCGCACCCGGTGGGGGCGTGGTCGTAACCCCCCTTTAGCCGGGTGCGCGCTGTATTTTACTTAAGTGTAAGGGTTATGCCTTGCGCCGAACCGGCCAGACGCGCCCCTTCGGAAATTGTCTCGATCTTGATCCGCACGCCGTTCTTATTTTCCAGCACGGCGCCACCAAGGCCCTGCCCCAGTGTGGCTTCGCCATGGGCGGCAATATAGGTGCCGTTGAAATCCTTGAGCGCATGCAGATTATAGACGGTGCCGGTGCCCTGAATGGTAGAGAACCCGACCGCGGCGATTGTCCCACCTGAAATCTTGAAAGCATGGGTGTGGTGCTTGTAGGTCAGCTTGCCGCCACCCCAAGTATAGCCCACGCCCAGATCAGCCGATTTGGCGGAAATCGTTATCTTGGCTGTCGGATCACCCAGCGCATCTTCCGCATGCGCGGGAGACAGCAGACCAGCGGCCACAACAAGGGAGGACGCCGCAAAAAAGGATGCTAACCGCATAAGGACATTCCTTTCAAAAAGCACTGATCCTCATATCCCCGAGGGCGACTGCGCCACACGGGCCATGAGGCTGTCTTATGAAAAAAACGTCTGTAAGCCCACGGGGTTCCGCAGGACTTTCCCCATCCACTTTGGGGAAGAAAAACCGCCGGGCATGACACCCGGCGGCAGGCCAGCCTCAAGCTCAGGCGGCGGCAACACGGCGCAGACGGCGCACGGTGGTGGTTTTGTCTTCCACCCGGCTCCGGCGCGAGGCATCCGGCCCCGCTTCGGACATGACCGTACGGATTTCCTTCAGATACGCGGCACCCTTGGGTGTGCGCTGCACCAGAACGGAACGACGATCCAGCGGGTCCACCTTACGGCGGGCCAGATCCAGCTCACCCAGACGGTCCAGCGCGCGGGTGATGGCGGGCTTGGAAACATTCAGCGTCGCGGCGAGGCCACGCACCGTCTGGCCGTTTTCGTCCAGATAGCAGGTGAGAAACACGGCGAGCTGACGGGCCGACAGGTCAGGCCCGGCGCCACGCACGAGAGAAACGATGGTATCACGCAGGGTCTTGACCAGATCCTCTGACTTTTCGGCACTATGCGCCATAACCCATATCCTTGCTTGCTTGCCGCCTGTTCATAGCGGCCCTCTGTTGCCGGCCATCCGGGCCAGCGCGAATTCTTCTGCGGTTTATATAGGAACCGGAACGATAGTGTTAAGTGTCTCAACCCGTAATAGTTTCACTTCTTTTATGACTTCTTGATGGCGCTCGCATGACAGGCTGAAGACTCAAACCCGAAAACCGCCCCGACAGCCGCGAAAAAACCCCTGATTCCCGGCGAATCTCCGCCTTCTGGCCGACCGGGGCGCGAAAAATCATTCCATGCATAACTATCGATATGCACCCAGCGCTGGTCAGGTTTTACAAAACGCTCAAGAAACAATCCCGCAGTAATAGCGCCAGCCATGGGGCGCGAGGACACATTACTGATGTCCGCCACCGAACTACGCATCCAGTTCGCATAACCCGGCCACAGGGGCAGCCGCCATAGCGGGTCGGCCTGCTGGTGGCCTGCCTGCTCGAACAGGGCGGCCGTTGCATCATCATTACAGAACAGGGCAGGCAGGTCCGGCCCCAGCGCCACACGGGCGGCCCCGGTCAAGGTGGCCACATCCAGCAACAGGTCAGGGCTGGCCTCGCCCGCCTCATGCAGTAGGTCGCACAGCACCAGACGGCCTTCAGCATCGGTATTGCCGATTTCCACTGTCAGCCCCGCCCGGCTTGTCACCACATCCAGCGGGCGCATAGCCCGGCCTGATACGCTGTTTTCCACACAGCCTAGCCGCACCTCCAGCCGAATGGGCAGGTCCCGCGCCATGACAAGGCGCGCCAGCGCTAGAACCGAGGCCGCCCCACCCATATCCTTTTTCATCCGCAGCATGGCCGAGGACGGTTTGAGGTCATACCCACCGCTGTCAAAACACACACCCTTGCCCACGAGAGAGAGCAGGGGGGCGTTGCGGCCCGCCTTTGAGCCCTGCCAGCGCGCCACCACGACACGTGGTCCCCGTTCCGAGCCCATGCCCACATGGGCAATCAGCGGGTAGCCTTTTTCCAGCGCGGCTCCCTTGATGGTCTCCACCTGCGCGCCCAGCGGGGCCAGAACAACCCGCGCAGCCCGCGCAAGCTCGGATGGCCCCATGAGATTGGCCGGAGCGTTGATAAGGTCACGCGCAAGCCAGATCGAGCGCGCCATGTCCACCGCCAGCCCCTCGCGCTCGGCACGGCTCACGACCAGACGGGGCCTGTTCTTGCCCGCCTCAGCACCGCTCGCCCCTTCCTTGAGGCTGTAACGATACGCCCCAAGGCAGAACCCCAGAATAATATCATCGCGGGCGATGTCGTCCGGTGCGTTCACCGTCCAGTTGCCTACGGGCAGGTCACGCGCCAGCAGGCCGAAGCCGAACGGATCGCGCACTGCCTGCCCATCCGCCGTTTTTTCAGCAATACCGAGCAGGGCCACGGGCGCATCCGCCTCGCCCGGAACCAGAACAAGCTGGCCGGGGCGGGCCACAAAGCCGCATTGCTGCGCGAACGTGGCGGCTTTTTCTCCCACCCGTGCCGCCAACGTCACCCGTTCGGATGCCCGCACCGCGTGGACAGTCCAGACTGTCTTGCGGCTTGTCGATACACTCAGGCATTCCAGCTCACGAATGGGCATGCGTTCTCTCCTTATTGGCAGCCAAGACTGCGCCAGCCCGGGGGCATATGCAACGGCAGGCAAAATTCCGCGCCAGCACGCTTGATTTTATGCCCGCGCCGACCGAGCATAACGACATGAAGGTTTCCGCGCGCCAGCACGCCGCCCCGCCAGAACCCAGCCCGGCCCGGCCCGCACCGGAAGGCGCGTGTATACGGGCCATTCTCGGCCCCACCAATACAGGCAAGACCCATCTCGCACTCGAGCGCATGCTCGCGCACGACTCCGGCATTATCGGCTTTCCGCTGCGGCTGCTGGCGCGGGAAAATTACGAACGCATGGTGCAGGCCAAGGGCGTGCGCGCCGTTGCCCTCATTACCGGGGAGGAAAAAATCATTCCCCCCCATGCGCGCTGGTTTTCCTGCACAGTCGAAGCCATGCCCACAACACCCCTGCCGGGTAACCAGCCGGTGGATTTTGTGGCCGTGGATGAAATCCAGCTCTGTGCCGACCCCGAGCGTGGCCATATCTTTACCGACCGCCTGCTGAACGCACGTGGTGCGGCGGAAACGCTGTTTTTAGGGGCGGACACCATCGCCCCACTGCTGAAAACGCTGATCCCGCATATTGAAATAGACACGCGCCCGCGCCTGTCCGCTCTGTCCGGGGTCGGGCATAACCGGCTGTCGCGCCTGCCCCCGCGCTCGGCCATTGTCGCGTTTTCCGTGGCCGAGGTTTATGCCATTGCCGAGCTTATCCGCCGCAAGCGGGGCGGTTGTGCGGTGGTCATGGGCCAGCTTTCACCCCGCACACGCAATGCGCAGGTTGCGCTCTACCAGAACCGCGAGGTCGATTACCTTGTCGCCACCGATGCCATAGGCATGGGGCTGAACATGGATATCCACCATGTGGCCTTTGCGGGGCTATCCAAGTTCGACGGACAGCGCCACCGCCTGCTAAGCGCTGCCGAAGTAGCCCAGATCGCGGGCCGGGCCGGGCGCGGTGCGCGGGATGGCACCTTTGGTACCACCGGCACCTGCCCACCGCTGAACGAGGCCATGGTGGAGGCGGTGGAGGAACACCGTTTCGACCCCCTGCAAAGCCTGTGGTGGCGCAACAGCGCGCTTGATTTTTCTTCCCTCACCGCACTGCATGCCAGTCTGTGCCGTAAGCCGCCCATGCGCTGCCTGCGCCCGGCTGAACCCGCCGCGGATATGCTGTGCCTGCACGCCTTCATGCAGGACAGCAGTATTAAAGCACTGGCGAACACCCCCAATCTGGTGCGGCTACTCTGGGAGGTCTGCCAGATCCCCGATTTCCGCAAACTGGGAGAGGACAGCCATATCCGCCAGTGTGCGCAGATTTTCACCCTGCTGGCGCGCAGGGGCCACCTGCCATCCGACTGGCTGGGCGCACGCCTGCATGGCATGGACAGCACCGAGGGAGACCTTGATTCCCTCATGCAGCGGCTGATGGGCATACGGATCTGGTCCTATGTTGCCGCCCGGAGCGACTGGGTAGAAAACGCCGCCCACTGGCAGCGCCACACCCGCCAGCTTGAAGATACCCTGTCCGATGCGCTGCACGACCGCCTGACTGCCCGTTTTGTAGACCGCAGGGCCGCCAGTCTGGCCCGCAGGCTGGAAGAATCCGACGGCAAACCCCTGCTTTCGGCTATGAGCCGCACGGGCGAAATTATCGTGGAAGGCCACACCGTAGGCCATATGCGCGGCTTTGCCTTCGCCCCGGATGCCGAGGCCGCCCGCATGGACCAGCCATTGATCCTGCGCGCGGCGCGGCGGGCGGCCCGCACGGAAATGCCACATCTTGTCGCCCGCTTCGCGCAGACGGACGATACCGAACTCACTCTCGATACCGAAACCGGCATACTGAGCTGGCAGGGCGAGGCCGTTGCCTCTCTCCGCTCCGGCCTGTCTGTATTGCAACCAGACATCGCGGTGCGGGACGCGGAGTTTCTTGATGCGGGGCAGAAAGAAAAAATCCGCGCGCGGCTGGCCCGCTTTGTCACAGCCCTGATCCGGCATGAACTGGCCCCCCTGTTCCGGGCCGAGGCCGCCGTGCAGGCACACCCCCTACCACGTGGACTGGTGCATAGCCTGATGGAACAGGGCGGCGTTACGCCCTGCCCGCTGCTGCCCCCCCTTTCCAGCGTGGAAAAAAAGCTGCTAGCCCGGCTTCATATCCTGCATACGCGCGATGTGCTGTTCTGCTCCCGCCTGCTGCGCCCCGCCCCCATGGCGCTGCGCCGCCTGCTACTGGGCATCCACCAACAAACCACCCTGCCCTCGCTCCCTCCTGCTGGCGCGGTTTGCGTGCTGTGCGCCATGCCGCCCAGCCTCTCAGATCAGGCGGCGTATCTCAGCCTTGGCTGGCTTTATGCCGCGCAGACCCTGCTCCGACTCGACCGTGTGGCGGATATCCGCGCGGATATGGAGTCGCTTGCCCGCAAAAGTGCCAAACCGGCTCCCGCTAATCTGGCATCACGTCTGGGCGTGACAAAAAAGGCGCTACCCGTCATTCTGAAAGCCTTGGGTATACGCCTGTACCCGCCCACCCCCTTGCCTGACGGGCAGCCCGGCCCCCCGGCTCCGCTGCTGATACTCCCCGCGGCGGCCCCAAAGAAGCCCGGCGCCCCACCCGGCCGCCCGCAGCAACCCGCGCCTCGGTCCCCCCGGATGGGCCGCGGGGCGGGGGGCGGGGGTG
>NZ_JBDNWF010000032.1:0-30799 GCF_047721125.1 Acetobacter papayae
AAGAAACGGATTTTGGCTTCCGCTCCGTCAGGAAGGAAGAAAAGAAAAACCTCGTTCGCTCGGTATTTGACAGCGTTGCTGGCAAATACGACGTCATGAACGACATCATGTCCCTCGGTATCCATCGGGTCTGGAAGCGGATTTTCGTGACCGAGCTGGGCCCCCAGCCGGGCCTGCGCCTGCTTGATCTGGCTGGCGGCACGGGTGATATCACGTTCGGCTGGCTCAAGGGTGGTGGTGGCCCAGCGATCATGACCGACATCAACAGCAGCATGCTGTCTGTCGGGCGGGATCGGGCCATCAATCAGGGGCTGGTGTCTGATCTGTCTTTCTGCGTGGTCGATGCCGAAGCCATTCCCCTGCGCGATATGTCCGTGGACCGGGTTTCCATCGCATTCGGCCTGCGTAACTGCACGGACAAGCTGGCTGTTATCCGTGAGGCGCGCCGGGTCCTGCGGCCGGGTGGCCGATTCATGTGTCTGGAATTTTCCAAGGTGCAGGTCGCAGCACTCGCCCCCATTTACGATGCGTGGTCCTTCAAGGTGCTGCCCGCCATGGGGGGCATGGTGGCCAAGGACAGGGATAGCTACCAGTATTTGGCCGAGAGCATCCGCATGTTCCCCGATCAGGAAACGCTGGCGAGCATGTTCCGAGAGGCCGGGCTGTCGCATGTGCGTTACCAGTCACTCTCGGGCGGGATTGCAGCCATTCATTCAGGCTGGCGTATCTGACCTGCCATGGCACGGCCTGACACGCCCCGCTCCGTTCTGCTTGTCATTAGCGGCAGTATTGCCGCTTACAAGGCTCCCGAGCTGATCCGGTTGCTTCAGGCCGAAGGCATGAGGGTACGCTGCGTGTTGAGTAAGGGGGGCAGCCAGTTTGTTACACCCCTTACGCTTCAGGCCCTGACAGGGGAAGCCGTAGCGCAGGACCTGTTCTCCCTGACTGAAGAACAGGAAATGGGGCATATCGCCCTATCCCGCTGGGCTGATCTCGTGCTGGTTTGCCCAGCATCGGCTAACCTGCTGGCCCGTATGGCTGGTGGCCTTGCCGAAGATCTGGCCAGCACCTTGCTGCTGGCCACCGATGCGCCTGTTATGGTGGCGCCGGCCATGAATGTCAGAATGTGGGAGCACCCCGCAACCCGGCAGAATATGGCGGTATTGGCCGAACGCGGGGTGAAAATCCTGCCTCCTGATACGGGCGCGATGGCGTGTGGTGAGTTCGGCGCAGGCCGCCTGCCCTCACCTGCCGCCATACGGGACGCTGTTCTGGCTTTTTTTCTGAGCAGAGAGCGAAAAAGCGGCCCATTGGCGGGCTTGCGCGCATTGGTGACGGCAGGCCCTACGCATGAACCACTCGACCCGGTTCGGTATCTGGCCAATCGCTCATCTGGCCGACAGGGTTATGCCATTGCTCAGGCTCTGGCCGAACAGGGTGCGGATGTAACGCTGGTCAGCGGGCCGGTAACGCTCGCGGCTCCGGTGGGTGTTCGTCTTGTGCGGTGTGAAACGGCGCAGGAAATGCAGGCACATGTTATGCAGGCCCTGCCATGCGATGTGGCGATCTGCACCGCGGCCGTAGCGGACTGGCGCCCCGAAACCGAGGCCTCCCAGAAAATTAAGAAAACTGGCGATATGCGCCCCCCGGCTCTGACACTGGTGCCTAACCCAGATATTCTGGCGCAGCTTTGTGCCCTTGGCACAGGGCGGCCCGGTCTTGTCATTGGCTTTGCTGCCGAGACGGAAACCGTGCAGGCGCATGCGCAGGCTAAGCGTGCGCGCAAGGGCTGTGACTGGCTTGTGGCGAATGATGTAAGTCCCCAGACCGGCATTATGGGCGGTGATGAGAATGAGATTATGCTCATTACTGCTGATGGTGTGGAAACATGGCCCCGCATGAGCAAGCACGACGTTGCCAAAAAACTGGCCGGGCGTGTTGCTGGCTGGTGGCGTGATGTCCGTTAGTCCCGGTGCGAGTGAAATTTTATGGATAACAGGAAAAAACAGCCATGCCTCTTTCCGGCAATAGTGTGATCGCTCCAGGCAGCAGTGTTCAGGTGCAGGTTCAGCGTCTTGCCCATAGTGCCGGTCTGCCGCTGCCTTCCTATGCGACATCAGGGGCCGCTGGCATGGATTTTCTGGCGGCGGTGGAACAGCCGATGGTCATTGCACCGGGCGCGCGCGGGTTGGTGCCTACGGGGCTGAAAATCGCTCTGCCGTCGGGCTATGAACTCCAGATACGCCCGCGTTCGGGGTTGGCGCTCAAACACGGTATTGTCCTGCCCAATGCACCGGGCACGATTGACGAGGATTACCGTGGAGAAATTGGTATTATTGTCATGAATACCGGAGCCGAGCCCTTTATAGTGGAGCGCGGCATGCGTATCGCTCAGGGGGTGGTTGCCCCTGTCGTGCGGGCAGTCTGGAGCGAAAGCACCAGTCTGGATGAAACCGCGCGGGGCGAAGGTGGGTTTGGCAGTACGGGAACGCGCTCTTCATGAATGACCGGCAGCAGGGTTTTCCATCGCAACCGGAGCTGTTTTCATCGCTGGGCCAGCGTTATGTAAACAGTGCGGATGTTCTGCTGCTTGTCTGTGTCGCGGCCTGCGCGATTGCTGCAGGGGCAGCCGTGCGCCACATGCTTGGCCCGTTGGCGGCGGTTACGGCCACCCCTGTGCATCTCGAGTTCAGCTACCTGCCCGGCTATGCCCTGCGCACGACGTTGCGGATGTTCGCTGCTTTGGGCGTATCGCTGGTTTTTACCTTCTGTTACGCAACGCTGGCGGCCCGGAGTGCGCGCGCACGGCAGATACTCATTCCTTTGCTGGATGTCCTGCAATCCGTGCCTATTCTCGGATTTCTGGCATTTACGGTCACGTTTTTTCTCGCCCTTTTTCCCGGTCGTATTCTGGGCGGCGAGCTTGCGGCCATTTTCACCATTTTCACCAGTCAGGCATGGAACATGACGCTGGGCATGTATCAGAGCCTGCGTGCCGTGCCATCCGAACTGGATGAGGCCGCCCGTTGCTTTGGCCTGACATCATGGCAGAAATTCTGGCGGCTTGATGTGCCCTGCGCCGTGCCCTCTCTGGTGTGGAATGCCATGATGTCCATGGCCGGTGGCTGGTTCATGGTTGTGTATTCGGAGAGTATCTCTGTTGGGAATACAGAGGTGGTTCTGCCCGGTATTGGCTCATACGTAGGGCGGGCGATTGATCAGAAAGACATCGCCGCCATAGGGGCCGCCATAGCCGCCATGATGGCGGTTATCCTGCTTTACGACCAGTTGCTCTTCCGCCCGCTGGCGGCATGGGCTACGCGCTTTCGGCTGGGTGGAGGAGATGGTGGTGTGCAGGTTGTGGAACCGTGGTTTTTGCGGTTTCTGCGTCGCACACGGCTGATCAGCAGCTTTGGGGATGCCCTGTTTCTTGCCGCCCGGAAAATCAGCTATCTGAAACTGGGCCGTGCCGTGGGCGTTGCGCGGCCGTCTTCATCCTCTGGCAGTGGTGTATCCGAGTGGCTGTGGCGGGGTTTTCTGGTGGTGGTCTTTCTCGCCGCCCTGTTCCTTGTTGGCCGCTACACTTATGAAACCTATGCCATGGCGGAAGTGGGGCATGTGTTCGTGCTGGGCGGCATTACCATGCTGCGTGTCATGAGCATGCTGCTGCTGGCTTCTGTTATCTGGGTGCCGTTGGGTGTGTGGCTGGGTCTTGACCCGGTGCGGGCACGGCGGGCGCAACTGGCGGCGCAATATTGTGCAGCGTTTCCCGCCAACCTGTTTTTCCCGGTCTTTGTGGTGGGGATTGTACATTTCAATTTGGTGCCGGATGTGTGGCTCACCCCCCTGATGATTCTGGGGGCGCAGTGGTACATCCTGTTCAATGTCATTGCAGGGGCCTCATCCCTTCCGGCGGAACTGCTGGAAGTCTGTCGCAGCCTGAATGTACGGGGCTGGTTCTGGTGGCGCAGGGTGCTGCTGCCCGGTATCATGCCTTACTATCTGGTTGGGGCTGTAGCAGCGGCAGGTGGAGCGTGGAATGCCGCCATTGCTTCTGAAATGGCGCAGTGGGGCGATGTCACGCTCGTGGCCCATGGGCTCGGGGCCTATATTGCCCAGGCAACCCTGCGTGGTGACATCAACCAGATCGGGCTTGGCACGGTTATCATGTGCGTGCTGGTCATGCTGCTGAACACGCTGTTCTGGCGACCGTTGTCCGATTTCGCGGCACGGCGTCTCAAACTCAACTGACCGGATCGTACACGCCATGGAGTTTCTGACCCAACCAAGCCAGGCCATGCCAGAAGGAACGGTTCTGGCGGAAGCCAGGCATGTCCGGCAGTTCTACCATAAGGATAGTGCTGCGGACGTACAGGTGCTGGACGATGTAAACCTGACACTGCACGCAGGCGAAATCGTAGGGCTTCTAGGGCGTTCGGGCTCTGGCAAATCGACCTTGCTGCGTATTCTGGCGGGTCTGCTCCCCCCGACTTCGGGCGAGGTTTTGTGGAAGGGGCAGAAACTGGCCGGCCCCATTACCGAAATTGCGGTCGTGTTCCAGTCGTTCGCGCTGTTTCCGTGGATGACCGTTGAAGAAAACGTGGCGCTCGGGCTGGACGCCAACGGTGTGCCTGCGTCGGAGCGGGACGTGCTGGTTGAAAACGCGATCAGCCTGATCGGTCTGGGTGGTTACGAAAATGCGTGGCCCAAGGAACTGTCAGGCGGCATGCAGCAGCGTGTGGGGCTGGCACGGGCGCTGGTCGTGCGCCCTGCCCTGTTGTTGATGGATGAACCGTTTTCAGCCCTTGATGTGCTGACAGCCGAAAACCTGCGCACGGATCTGATCGAGCTTTGGTCAGAGAAAAAACTGCCGGTTCAGAGCATGCTGATCGTGACCCACAATATCGAAGAAGCGGTTCTGATGTGTGATCGGATCGTGATTGCTTCTTCCAACCCGGGGCGGGTTGCGCATGTGCTGCATGTGCCTTTTGCACACCCCCGCAACCGTGAGGACACTGCTTTCCGGCAGTTGGTGGACCATATTTATGCCCTGATGACCCAGCGCGCCCCCATTATTTCCGAGGCTGATCTGGCCGGTGGTGCGCAGGCTGCTCCGCTTGCGCCCTCGTTCAGGGCGCTGGTGCCAGTGTCCATTACGATGATGATCGGGATGATGGAAGCGCTGGCGGCATCCCCTCTGAATGGGCGGGCCGATCTGCCTGTTCTGGCGGAAAAGCTCCAGCTAGAGCTGGATGACCTGTTCCCGCTGGGAGAATCGCTTGAGCTTTTGGCTCTGGCCGAGCTTGAAGATGGCGATATCCTGCTGACCAATGAAGGTGTGCATTTTGTTCTGAGTGACCTAGAGGAACGCAAGGCCATCATGGGTCATGCGCTGCGGCATTACGTGCCGCTGGTCAAGACAATCTGCTCCACGCTGGATGAACGGCCGAACCATGCGGTTAAGGCCGAGCGCTTTCGGGATGAACTGGAAGCCAGTATGTCGCCCGACTATGCACGGCAGACGCTCCAGACCATTATCGGCTGGGCGCGCTTTGCCGAACTGTTCGATTATGATGAGGAAAGCGACCGCTTCTTTCTGGAAGATGAAGCCGGGGAATAACGGGCCGCCCCTTCAGTGCCGGGGGGGCATGGTCAGCTCAACGAAAGAGTGAGCCGAATACGGTACGGGCTTTGGCCACCTTGGGGGCAATCACAACCTGACAGTAGCCCGCCTGCGGGTTGCGGGCGTAATAGTTGTGGTGCTTTTCTTCCGCAGGCCAGAATGTAACGGCAGGCACGACCTCTGTAACAGGGGGCCTCCCCCACAGGTTATCACGCGTGATTTCGTCCATGACTGCGCGGGCTGTCTGCTGCTGCTCGGCTGTCTGGTAGAAAATAACGGAGCGATACTGGGTGCCGACATCGTTGCCCTGCCGGTTCAGGGTTGTCGGGTCATGCACGACAAAGAACAGACGCAGCAGTGTTTCAAAAGAAAGTGCGGCGGGATCCCATTCCAGCCGGATGACTTCGGCATGGCCTGTCTGCCCTGAGCAGACCTGCTCATAGGTTGGGTGATCGACAGTGCCGCCTGCATAGCCGGGGGTAACGCTTTTAAGGCCTTTCAACCCCTGAAAAGAAGCCTCCAGACACCAGAAGCATCCACCACCCAGAACTGCCGTTTCCATCATTTTCACTCCTGTTCCATCCCGCATGGAAGGGCATGGAGCTTAACGCCATGCGGGATGGAAGGTTGTGCCTCTGTTCAGCCAATCCGTGCCAGAGCCGCACGCAGGCGCG
Source organism: Acetobacter papayae (assembly GCF_047721125.1). Classification (NCBI taxonomy): domain Bacteria; kingdom Pseudomonadati; phylum Pseudomonadota; class Alphaproteobacteria; order Acetobacterales; family Acetobacteraceae; genus Acetobacter; species Acetobacter papayae. The sequence goes on from NZ_JBDNWF010000032.1 coordinate 6,298, forward strand.
TGCATTCGCCCTGCTGGACTTCCAGCCTTTCGCGCATTTCCTGCACGATTTCGGGTTTGGCGCGGCTGACGAAGTTTTCATTGCCGAGTTTCTTGTCGGTTTTGGAAACCTCATCTTCCGCCTTGGCCAGATCCTTGGTCAGACGCGCCTTTTCCACGCTCAGGTCTATCAGCCCTTCCAGCGGCAGAATGAGCGTGGCTTCATCCACGATCATCTGGGCAGCACCCTTGGGGATTTCGCCCTCAAGGGTGGTGATCTCGGAAATACGGGCCATACGGCGGACTGAGTCCGCCCAGCGGTTAACGCGGTCCATCGTTTCCGCGCTGGCATCCTTGAACAGCACCGGCGCCAGAAGCGAAGGCGGAATGTTCATTTCTGAACGCACGGTACGGATTTCGGTAATCAGGCGGATGATATGGTCACATTCGCGCTGGGCATCCTGTGCTTCAAGCGGCTGTGCGGGCAGCGGCCATGGAGCGTTGATCAGGCTGCCTTCTTCACCAAAGCCGAATTCATGCCATAGCGTGTCGGTAATGAACGGCACCACAGGCTGGAGCAGACGCAGGATCATGCCCAGAACATGAGCCGCTACGGCCCTGATTTCTGCGGCTTCGTCCGCATTGTCAGAGGTAAAGACCGGCTTGGCGAATTCAAGGAACCAGTCGCAGAAGCGGTTCCAGACAAAACGGTACGCGCTCTGGGCATATTCATCGAAACGATAGGCCTGAAGGGCGTTTGTGGCCTCGATGACGGCGGTCTCGGCCTCGGCAATGATCCAGCGGCCCAGTGGTGAGCGCACTGCATGGGGGTCGAAACCGGGCTGCGGGGCCACGCCGTTCATTTCGCAGAAACGTGCTGCGTTCCACAGCTTGGTCATGAACGCGCGGTAGTCTTCCACCCGCTTGCGGCCTAGTTTGACATCGCGACCGATCCCCGTAAGGGCGCAGATGGTAAAGCGCATGGCATCGGCACCGTAATCGTCGATCAGCTCAAGCGGATCGATACCATTGCCTTTGCTCTTGGACATTTTCTGTCCGTGCTCATCGCGCACCAGCCCATGGATGAAAACATGCCGGAAAGGCACATCCTTCATGAAGTGCTGGCCCATCATCATCATCCGGGCGACCCAGAAAAAGATGATGTCAAAGCCCGTTACCAGCACATCTGTCGGGTAGTAACGGTTGAGTTCCGGGGTCTGTTCGGGCCAGCCCAGTGTCGAGAACGGCCACAGTGCGGAGGAGAACCACGTGTCCAGCACATCCTCATCCTGCCGCAGGGGCTGGGCTTCACCGTAATGCTGTGCGGCCAGTTTTTGTGCTTCGGCTTCGTCATGTGCGACAAAAACATGCTCATCCGGGCCGTACCATGCGGGAATACGATGCCCCCACCAGAGCTGGCGGGAAATGCACCAGGGCTGGATATCGCGCATCCAGGCAAAAAAGGTGTTTTCCCACTGTTTGGGCACAAATTCCGTTTTGCCGGAGGTAACCGCTTCCATGGCCGGACCAGCCAGCTTGCCGGCATCGCAGTACCACTGGGTTGTCAGGCGCGGTTCGATAACGGCGCCACCGCGCTCGGCATGGGGCACCTGATGGCGGTGGGGCTCGATTTTTTCCAGCCAGCCGGTTTCTTCCAGTTTGGCCACAATGGCCTTGCGGGCTTCCTCACGCGGCAGGCCCGATAGGGAGCGGACAAAAGCCGGATCGGCCAGCCCGTCCTGTGCGGTGAGTTCAGCATCGATTTCGTCAAGAATGACGCGCGCCTGATCGTCCAGAATGGAGAGCATGGGCAGCGCGTGCCGACGGCCGACCTCAAAATCGTTGAAGTCATGCGCAGGGGTGATCTTGACCGCGCCACTCCCCTTTTCAGGGTCTGAGTGTTCATCCGCCACGATGGGGATAAGGCGTCCGGTCAGCGGCAGGCGCACAAAGCGGCCAATAAGTGCCGTGTAGCGTTCATCTTCGGGGTGAACGGCCACAGCCGTATCGCCCAGCATGGTTTCAGGTCGGGTGGTTGCAACCGTGATGGTCACATCGTCCAGACCATCTACAGGGTAGCGGATATACCACAGATTGCCCGCTACATCCTTGCTTTCCACTTCAAGGTCGGAAATGGCGGAGCGGAATACCGGGTCCCAGTTGACTAGGCGGCGGTCGCGGTAAATCAGGCCATCACGGAACAGGCTTACAAAAACCTCCCGCACCGAGCGGGACAGCCCTTCATCCATGGTAAAGCGCTCACGCGGCCAGTCGAGCGAGGCCCCGAGCCTGCGGAGCTGGCGGGTAATGCCCCCGCCGGATTCTTCTTTCCACTTCCATACGCGCTCGACAAAAGCCTCGCGCCCCATGGCCTGTCTGGATGAGCCTTCCGCACCAACGGCGCGTTCAACCACCATCTGTGTGGCAATGCCTGCGTGGTCGGTGCCCGGCTGCCAGAGCGTGTCAAACCCCTGCATGCGCTTCCAGCGGATAAGGGTATCCTGCAGGGTCATGGTCAGTGCATGGCCCATATGCAGGGTGCCGGTCACATTGGGCGGCGGGATCATGATGGTGAAGGGCTGCCTGTCGCTGCCCGGCTGCGCCGAAAACGCCTTGCGGCTCTCCCACAGGTCGTAAAGGCGTTTTTCGGTCTGAGCGGGTTCAAAGGTCTTGTTGAGCATCTTCATCCAACCATAAGCCACGTAAAAAAGGCGGCAGGCATGTACTGCCCCCGCCATGCAGGACTGTCATTCTCTTGCCTGAGCACATTACCCTGCCATCTGTCTGGCAGGGGTTTCATACCCCGGCTCCTGTCATCAGCCTGTGTTTCAGGCTGCGGGAACGATTACCTGCACCCGAACATGATGGCTGTCTTTTACCGTGAGAGCGTATGGCTTGTCACCATCCCGTGCGATGATTCAGGAGCCCGCTCCGTGGTGCGTGGTTTTGTGTTCACTCAGGCAGGCACCGTAAGCCCTGTCTTACAAGGCAAAGCTGCGGGTGGGGGTGAATTCAGGCAAAAGCGGGCACCGGGCTTCTGAAAGGCGTGTTAGAATAAACCCATCGGCCCCACTCGTGGCAGCAGTGGCCACGAACAGTTCGGAAAGATCGCCCGCCTTGTGTATCAGCCCGACGACCCGGCCCCCCGCTGCAAGCTGGGTATGGCAGAACGTAGGAAGCGCTGTAATGGCGCCATCGAAATAGATCAGGTCATAGGGGGCGCGGGTTTCGTCCCCCTGCTGCAAAGAACCGCAGACCCAGTGAACGGCAGGCAGAGCCGCGCAGAAATCCTGCCCCTGCTTGCAAAGGGCCGTATCCGATTCCACCGCCGTGACTGTAAGCCCCAGCGACGCCAGAAGTGCTGCGCTATATCCTGCGCCGGCTCCGACAACCAGCGCATGCTGGCCGGGGAGCGGGTTGGCTGCCTGCAAAAGCCGGGCTGTCAGTAAGGGTTGCAGCAGTACCCTGCCCGTGCCCAGTGGCAGGCTGACATCCGCATAGGCCAGCGCCTGCTGGGCTGCGGGAACGCAGGCCTGACGGGCAAGGAGCCGCATGGCTTTGAGAACGCGCGGATTGCTGATTTCAGACGGGCGGAGCTGGTCATCCACCATCAGGTTACGCGCCTCGTCCCAATCCTGCGTGCTGGCAGCTGGGTCAATCCTTGTGGCGGCGGGTAACGTCATGGGCGGCCCCTTCTGGTCTGTGCGGTTTCATCCAACCCCGGTGGCCGGTATGAAGCAACGACTATGTGACATAATGAAAAAAAAAACGCACAACACAACGTCTTGACCAATCAGGCGGAACAGTGGATAAGGCACCCACTGCACCATGGTCCGGTGGCAGAATGGTGATGTAGCGGACTGCAAATCCGCGTATGTGGGTTCGATTCCCGCCCGGACCTCCATTTTCTCAATGGAAATGGTTTTAATCGTTGTGGCGACAGGCCACGGTGCACGGAATTCTTCAAAGATTACAAAACAGGTATTGCCGCCGACATAAGCGGTCGGCGTCTGATTTTGTGTTTTATCCCTGCTTTCAGGGAATGCGAATCATTTGGGGCCGCCTCGCAAGGGGCGGCCCCATGAGCAGATGCTCAGAACGGTGCGTCGATATCCACAACGTCAATCAGCTTGTGGTTGACGAACTCTTTGATACCAAGGCCGATCAGTTCGCGCCCATGGCCGGAACGGGCCACACCGCCGAACGGCAGGTCGGCCTTGACCATGGTGGGATGGTTGATGAACACCATGCCCGTATAGATGCGCCGGGCAACGGCCACGCCGCGCTCGGTGTCACGGGTAAAGACAGACCCACCGAGGCCGTAGGGCGAATCATTGGCGATTCTGATCGCGTCGTTTTCGTCCTTGGCCCGGTAAAGCTGGGTGACGGGACCAAAGAATTCCCAGTGGCGCGCGGCGTTGTTTTCAAGCCCCGTGACCAGAAGCGGCTGGAAGAACGCCCCCTGTTCGGGCACCGGTGCGCCGATCACTTCAACCGTGGCGCCCAGCTTGCGGGCTTCTTCCACCTGATTGCGCAGGTCGTCCGCAGCTTTTTGCGAGGAAAGCGGGGCCAGCGTTGTTTCGGGAGACAGCGGATCGCCCGCGCGCAGTTCGGCGACGCCTTTCTTGTAAAGCTCAACAAAGCGGTCATAGATCGCGTCAGCCACGATCAGGCGCTTGGCGGAAACGCAAACCTGGCCAGCGTTCCAGTGACGCCCGAAAACAGCCCATTTGACGGCTTTTTCAAGGTCGGCATCTTCCAGAACGATGAAGGCATCTGCCCCACCCAGTTCCATGGTCGCTTTCTTCAGCGCCTTGCCAGCCGTTGCCGCGACGATGGAGCCTGCGCCTTCGGAGCCGGTGAGAGCAACACCGCATACGCGCGGGTCGTTCAGCACGGTTTCCGTGTGGTGGCGGGCCAGATACAGGTTGCGGAAGGCACCGTCCGGCAGCCCCGCCTTTTTCATCAGATCATCGAAAATGGCAGCGCACTGCGGCACGTTGGAAGCGTGCTTGAGCAGAACCGTGTTGCCGGCCGAAAGCTGCGGCGCGATGATGCGGGCGATCTGATAGTAAGGGAAGTTCCACGGTTCGATGGCCAGAACAATACCCTGCGGCTCATGCACCAGCATGGCCTTGCCTTCTTCGGGGTTCTTGACCGGCAGGGCTTCGCTTTTCAGCAGCCGTTCGGCGTGTTCTGCATAATATTCAAAGATTTCGGCTGAAAGGATGACTTCCGCCCGGGCTTCGGTCAGCAGCTTGCCCATTTCAAGGGTGAGCAGGCGGGCATACTCATCCAGATTGTCACGCAGGATGGTGGCAGCCGCGGTCATGACCTTTGCCCGTTCGGCAAAAGAAGTCTCGCGCCAGTTCAGAAAAGCGGCATAGGCACCATCCAGTGCGGCCTGCACTTCCTGATCAGTCGCATCGGGAAAAACCTTGAGGGTTTCGCCTGTGTAGGGGTTTGTTGTGGCGTAAGCCATGATGTTTTTCTCCGCTTTGTAAACGCCTTGGCACCATGCGACACTCACGCCCGATGCGGTATGGCAAATTCTGTCCCGTTATTGCCTGATCCTGTCATGGGGGAGAGTTTTAGCCGGTAAAATCCGTTTGATTTTACGCCACACCGTTGCCTTATTATATCTGCGCTTTGAGAATATGCGCGATTCAGGCAATCAATGGCTGGAGGCCCGACAGGCCGTGGCAAAAGGGACAGGGCATGACGGATAATCTGGCTGCATTGCAGTCTCTTGTCAGGCGGCATTGCCAGCAGCATCAGGTTGCAACGGCCATTCCTGAACTGACTCTCTACAGCGCCGAGGCTGTGAGTGAGCCCCTGACCTTTGTTTCAGAACCACAGGTCTATGTGATTGTGCAGGGCCGTCAGCAGGTCATGCTGCGCGACAAGGTGTTCGACTACGATGCCAGCCATTATCTGGTAACGGCGGTTGATCTGCCCGTGGCGGGCTGCATTACGCAAGCCACGCCAGAAAGCCCTTATCTGGCGCTGTGTCTGGCCCTTGACCCCGCGCAAATCGCGGAACTGCTGTTGGTTGTCAATGACAGGCAGGTTGACCCGTATCAGGCCTGTATCATGGGTATGGGGCTGAGCCCGCTAAACAGCAACATCACCGACCCGCTCCTGCGTCTGCTACGTCTGCTTGACCAGCCCGAGGATATTTCCATCCTCAAACCCATGATCATGCGTGAACTGCTTTACCGGATTTTGCAGGGTGATCAGGGCTGTGCGCTCAAGCAGATCGCGACCGCAGGCAGTGCGCTGTCACAGATCAACCGCGCCATACACTGGATGTCGCAGCATTATTCCGAGCCGTTTGATATCGCCAGTGTGGCGGGCATTGCAGGCATGAGCCTTTCCACGTTTCACCGGCATTTCAGGGCTGCGACCAATATGAGCCCCCTGCAATACCGCACGCAGCGGCGCTTGCAGGAGGCGCGGCGGCGTATGGTGAGCGAACATATCGATGCCGCTGGGGCAGCTTTTGCTGTTGGCTACGAAAGCCCATCGCAGTTCAGTCGGGAATATCGGCGCATGTTCGGCCGTCCCCCAGCGCAGGATGCCCAGTATGTGCGCGAGGCGCAGGAAAGCGCACGCGACCGGGGATAAAGCTGCCCCGGCCCGTGCAGCATGCCTGTTTTCAGTGCGTGTCTTTCTGCCCGACCGCCAGAGAGAGCAGAATACGCTCACGCAGCGCCTGCGGCACCAGTCGTGTGAGCACTTCCAGCACACGGAAAGGCCACGGGAACACGCACACGGCCTGTTTGCGCTCAATGGCACGCGCGCAGAGCCGGGCGGCCTTTTTGGCGGAAACAAGGAAAGGCCGTGGCCCTTCAAGCCGCTGGCTCATGGGCGTATCCACAAAGCCGGGGGCAATCAGCGTTACGGCAATATTATGCTGCCGCCAGCCCAGCCCCGCAGCCTTTGCAAAGAATGCGAGCCCTGCCTTGGAACTGCTATAGGATGCAGCAAAGGGCATTTCGTAAAAGGCAGCGACTGAACCAAAGAATGCGATCCGTCCGCCCCCACGCTCCGCCATGCCTTGAGCCGCCGCCGTAGCGAGTGCCACAGGGGTGGAATAATTGACCTGAGCCAGTTGCAGAACCTTGTCAGGGCTTTCCGTTGTGCTGCCGGGGGTTTGAATATCCGAAAGCCCGGCACCGAGAATGACCAGATCCGGTTGGCTTGCAGCATCGTCCTCACGGTAGGCGTTCAGCGCGGCCTGCCCATCGCACAAATCCACCTGTCTGGTCTGGACGCTGGCTCCCATGCCGCCGCAGAGCGTGGCAAGTTCACCCAGTTTCTGCGCGTTACGCCCCCATAGAATGAGCGTGCGGCCCGGTGCCGCGTAGAGGCGGGCAAGCTCGGCCCCAATGCCGCCAGAAGCGCCTGTAATCAGGATCGTGCGGGGGGCATAAGGCGCAGTTGTATCGGATTTCAATATTTTTTCCTTTCCCATCGAGGCGGAATAAGGCATCACCCCTGTGGTTTTTACCCGCAGATGACGGAGTGGCAATGTCTTCCCCGATTCAGATCACCGTATCTCCTGTTTCGGGATCTCGTCAGCTTTCGACCTTTATAAAGCTTCCGCGCCGACTTTACGATGGCCTGCCCGGTTATGTGCCGCCGCTCGACATGGAAGAGCGCGACCTGCTCTCTCCTCGCAAGTCGGCATTTTACGACCATGGGTTTGGTTGTTATTTTCTGGCATGGCGCGATGGTGTGCCGGTTGGGCGTATTTCCGCTCAGGTTGATGCGCTGGTGCTGCGTCAGCCCGGCCCGCGCACCGGCTTTTTTGGCGCACTGGATACGGTTGACCCTGAGTGTGTTGCCCCACTGCTTGAGGCGGCGGAAGCATGGCTTAAAACCCGTCAGGTAGAGCGTATTCGCGGACCATGGAGCCTGAACAGCAACGGTCAGTCCGGTATCATGGTGGAAGGTCAGAACGAAATCCCCATGATCAGCACGCCGTGGCACCCCACCATGCTGGGCGATGCGGTGGAAAAGGCCGGATATGCCCGCGCCATGGATCTTCTGTCCTACCGGATGGAAACCGGTCCGGCGGCGGAGCAGGCCAATCAGTTGCCGCCGCGCCTGCGCGACCGGATGGGTAATATCCGCATGCGTGGCCTGCGGATGGACCATATCAACGAAGACGCCGAAATCCTGCGCGATATCTATAACGATGCTTGGTCAGATACATGGGGCAATGTGCCTTTGACCCAGCGCGAGGTGCAGGGTCTGCTCAAAGCGCTCAAACCCATTTTGCGTTCAGAGCAGTATGTGCTGGCCGAAGTGGACGGCGAGCCAGCGGCCATTGCGCTGGTTGTGCCTAATATGTTCGACGTTGCGGGTGATCTGGGTGGTGCACCCTCACCGCTGGGCTGGCTGCAACTGGCTACCCGCGTTGCCCGTCATGAGTTCACCTCGGCCCGTGTGGTGCTGCTGGGTGTGCGCAAGAAATATCTTGGCACCGCATTGCGTGCCATGCTGCCCGTTCTGATTATTGATGAGCTGATGCGTCGGGGCCATGCCCTGCCCTATCGTACCATTGAACTGGGCTGGGTGCTGGAAAGCCATGAAGGCCTGCGTGCCCTGATTGAACGCATTGCGCCGCAGCCTTACAAGCGTCATCGGATGTATGAAAAGCTGCTGGCCTAAAGGCCCGTTGCTCAAAAATATGGAGCCGCCTGTTAAAGGTGGCTCCACCCTTCCCGGCTGAACGCCATGGGAGTGCCTGCGGCATCGACAACCCGCACCCCCGGTTGCCCATGTGTGGGGGCCGTGAATTCACCAATACGTGTCAGGGGAACCGGCCCATGCAGTGTTTGCATGATGGTGTGCCTCTGCCCTGCGGGTTCGCGCTCGGCTGGAATGGCCATGAGAATTTCGTAATCATCGCCGCCTGTCAGGCAGGTTTCCAGCCATGCGGGGCCTGTTGCGCGCGCCGCGTCCGAAAGGGGTACATCAGCCGCCCGGATGGTCACGCATAGATTGTTTTCACGCGCTAGGTGCCCCGCATCCTGCACCAGCCCGTCAGAAACATCCATTGCGGCGGAGGCCAGCCCGTAAAGCGGCAGGCCAATGCGTGGCTGCGGTGTGTGGTAGCGTCGGGCCAGCCTGCCGTCAGGATCGGGAATAGCGCCCTGCAGCGCTTGCAAGCCCAGAGCCCCATCGCCAATCGTGCCGCTAACCCACAGCCCGTCACCTGCCTGAGCACCACGCCGCTGCACTGCTTGTCCGGGTATGACAGAGCCGATAATCGTTAAAGAAAGAACGAGTGGCCCAGTGGTTGAAGTCGTGTCTCCCCCCATCAGGGTGAGGCCGAACTGTTCCTGATCCGCTTTTAGCCCGCGGCTGAATGCTTCAAACCAGTCATCGGTAATATGGGGTGGGCGGGCTAGCGTCAGCAGCCAGCCTTCGGGGCGGGCACCCATGGCGGCCAGATCGGACAGGTTGCAGCGCAGTAGTTTGCCACCAATCGTATCCGGGGGGTCCGATGGCAGAAAATGCACGTTTTCAACCATCGCATCAGCCGCCATGACCAATTCACGCCCTGATGGCGGCGTGTACAGCGCCGCATCATCGCGCAGGTCAAGGGCGGCGGGTCCGGCAAGGCCTGCAAAGCAGCGCCGGATAAAGCTGAACTCTCCCGGAAGGTCAGTCAGGCTGGGTGTCCGTTGCCGTGTCATGCCCGTCTGCTGCGTTCATCTGCTTGAAGACCGTATCCAGCACCCCATTGATCAGGCGCGGTTCGTCTCCAGAAAAAAAGCCGTGTGCAACATCCATGTATTCGTTGATCAGCACGGGAGCCGGGGCATCTCCAGCACGGGCTTCCGCAATGGCGGCCATCAGCAGGGCGCGCAGTACGGGATCAAGCCGCTCGATGGGCCATGTCGCAGGCAGCGTGTCGCTGATTGTCTGGGTCAGGCTCGTAAGGGAGGAAACCGTATCGCGGACAATGGTGCTGAACAGGCGTGTATCGGCCTCGGGGATGCAGCCATCCTCGTAGCCTGCTCCGCTCATGGTCGTGCCGAAACGATGCAGGAGAAACTGCTCGATGACGCTATCCGGACGGTCGCCATTCTGTTCAATCTGGAACAGCGCCTGCACAGCCGCCAGCCGCGCGGCGGTGCGTGGCCTGCTGGCTGGTGTCAGCCGGGGTTGGTCCTGTAATCCTGTCATCCGTATCTCCTGCCGCGTGGGTGCGTTTCATGGCGCTTTTATGCAGCAAGGTCTAGCTTTTTTCTGCGTCATGCTGCGGATGGGTTTCCATCAAGTTCAGAATTTCAGAGAAATCCCGTGCTTCACGAAAATCCCTGTAAACACTGGCAAAGCGGACATATCCGACACTGTCCACTTCCTTGAGGGCATCCATGGCCAGTTTGCCGACCTGAGTGGTCGTCACTTCGGTCTCACCGCTGGCTTCAAGCTGGCGGACAATGCCCGTTACAATCTGTTCGATCTGCTCTTCAGAGACCGGGCGCTTACGCAGGGCAATATGGATGGAGCGGACGATTTTTTCCCGCTCGAACGGGGTACGCCGCCCGTCATGTTTGACAATGACAAGCTCGCGCAACTGCACGCGTTCAACCGTGCTGAAACGCTGCCCGCAAGACAGGCAGGCCCGTCTGCGCCGAATGGCCGAGCCTTCCTCGTTGGGGCGGCTGTCCTTGACCTGGCTGTCGTGGTGCCCGCAAAAGGGACAACGCATGATGATGACACCCTTTCCTTTAGGCTGGTGCCCGGAACGTTTCCCGTTGTAGCGCGAAACGTGAGAACCCTATCAGATAAGGCGTTTGGCCTGACGCGTCCATAGTCAGTCAGGTCTTAGTGCCCATGCGTGGCCAGAACCTCCAGCACAGCATCGCCATAGCGTTCCAGTTTGGAGCGGCCGACACCTTTTATATCGCCCAGCATATCGAGATCGTGCGGTTTTTCCATTGCGATATCACGCAGGACGGAATCGTGAAAAATGACATAGGGCGGAATTTCCTGCTCCTGTGCCTCTTCCCGCCGCCATTTGCGCAGGGCGTTGAACAGCTCCTGACTTTCCGGCTCAAGCACTGGGCCATCATTTGCCGCACTGCCCGCGCGACGGGAGTTTTGGTCCGCCGTGGGCCGCAGGGGGTCTGCCCGCAGGTGAATGGCTTCCTCCCCGCGCAGGATGGGCCGGGCAACGGGCTGGTTCAGGGTTAGCCCACCAAAGCGGCCTTCGGTTTTCAGCGCACCTCTGGCGATCAACTGGCGTGTAATGCTGCGCCAGTATATTTCACTCTCTTTGTTGCCTATGCCCCAGACCGAGAGCTTGTCATGGCCATGTTTCTGCACGGCCTCTGTCATGCGCCCGCGCAGAACGCTGATGACATGGAGTGCCCCGAAACATTCGCCTGTCCGGTATACGGCAGAGAGCAGTTTGCGGGCTGCCTCGGTGCCGTCGAAGGTCAGAACCGGGTGCAGGCAGTTGTCACAATGTCCGCAGGGCTGCTCCAGTTCCTCGCCAAAGCAGTGCAGCAGGGCGCGCGTGCGGCAGCCGGTTGTTTCTGTCAGCGCGATCATGGCCTCAAGCCTTGCGCTCATGATGCATTTTTCGGAATCAGGGGCCGCGGACTGATCTAGCCAGTATCGCGCACGGGCCATGTCCTCTCCCCCGTACAGCAGCACGGTTTCGGAAGGCAGGCCGTCACGCCCGGCCCGGCCAATCTGCTGGTAATAGGCTTCGGGCGAGGCTGGCATATCCAGATGGATGACGGACCTTACATCCGGCCGGTCTATACCCATGCCAAAGGCGACGGTGGCGACAATAACCAGCGGCTCACCCGAACGAAAACGCAGTAGGGCCGCACGTTTTTCCTGCGGGGACAGCCCCGCATGATAGGCAAGGGCCGCCCAGCCTTTCTCCTGTAGTGACGCGGCAATACGCTCTGTTCGGGCTCGGCTGCCGCAATAGACAATGCTGGCCGCATCCCTGTGGCGTTCGAGAACGCTCATGAGTTGCTTGACCTCGGAGCCTTTGGGAAGAGCCGCGATATTTAGGTTAGGCCTGTGAAAGCTGGAAACCAGAACCTCGGCATGAGGCATATCCAGTGCGGTAAGAATATCCTCGCGCGTCCGCTCATCTGCCGTGGCAGTCAAGGCTATGCGGGGTACGGCGGGAAAGTGCCGGGGCAGTGCTGTCAGCGCGCGATATTCAGGCCTGAACTCATGGCCCCAAGCGGAAATGCAATGCGCCTCGTCAATGGCAATGACAGACAGGGGAATACGGGTCAGCCTGTCTAGCGTGCCTGAAGAGAGCAGGCGTTCGGGCGAAATATAGAGGATATCCAGCCGACCAGTTGCCATGTCCGCGCGGATCTGTGTCGCCTCATGGGCTTCAAGCTCGGAATGCAGGGCTGCCGCGTTCAGGCCGAGCTGGCGCAGGGCGGCAACCTGATCATCCATCAGCGCGATCAGGGGGGAAATCACCAGACCCATGCCGGAGCGGCACAGGGCGGGTATCTGGTAGCATACGCTTTTGCCGCCGCCTGTGGGCATGAGCACCAGCGTATCATGGCCGTGCATGACGCTTTCCACAGCCTGTGTTTGCAGGCTGCGAAAATCATGGAAGCCAAAAACTGCCTGCAGGACTTCCTGTGGCGTCTTGTCGGTAAACCGGTCGTGCCACGGCCCGGCATGGCCGGGCAACTCTTCCGCTATCGTGCCTGAATCGGGGGGGATATCGTCCAAAATTGTGGCCTAGGCTACGGCGGCTTTGGCCACGCCACCAGAAAGCCGCCAGATTCTGTCCAGTTTTTCAACGCCGGTCAGCCGGTGGGCAATCAGGATAACGGTACGGCCGGTCGTGACCGTATTGAGCGTGGACAGGAATTCCTGCTCGGTCTGGGCATCCAGCCCGGTTGCGGGCTCATCAAGCACAAGAATGGGGGCGCGGGTCAGCAGGGTGCGGGCCAGAGCGATACGCCTGCCCTGCCCGCCAGATAGGCGTAGCCCGCCTTCGCCTAGCCACGTATCCAGCCCTTCGGGCAGGTTGCGGACTACGTCGGCCACGGCCGCCTGTTCCAGCGCCTGCCACAAGTCATCCTCTGAAGCCTCCGGCCTGCCCAGCAGCAGATTGGCACGGATGGTATCGTCAAACAGATGCGTGGCCTGAGAAAGCCATGCCATGCGTGCGCGCAATGAGTCCGGGTTGATCTGGCTGATATCCATACCGCCGAGCGTAATATGCCCCTCCTGCGGGGCTGCGGCGCGTAGCAGCAGGGCTGCCAGACTGGATTTGCCTGCCCCGGATGGCCCTAGCAGGGCAATGCGGCTGCCAGCCGGGATATCCAGCGTCAGCCCGTCAAAAATCCATGGCCGGTCATCATTCCAGCGAAAGCGGATGCCTTCAAAGCGGATATCAGTGCCGCTAGGGGCGTTACGCTGCTGTGCGGCAGGCATGGGCGGAGCCGTGGAGGCAACTTCGACAACACGGCGGGCTGCGGCCCCCATGGCGCCAGCCTGCAGGCCCGCGCGCGTGAGAGTGCTAGCACTTTCAAAAGCGGCCACAGTCAAAAACAGTGCGGCCACACCCTTGAGCGGAGAAATGGGAAAGATCACTCCGGCAATGGCCAGCAGAATAAGGAACGTGGCAAGCTGTGATGCCAGAAAGGACCCGGCACTGGCCATGGCCATGCGGCGGGCCTGAGTCATCTGGCTTTTAAGCAGGGTGGAATCTGCCGACTGAACATGGGCCAACATCCGCCCTTCTGCCCCGAAAGCCCGAATTTCGCGCAGGCCGGATACCAAATCCAGTACCGATATCCGCAGGTGTGCGAGATCATGCGTCAGGCGCGCGGCTCCCGCGCGACCGCTTCGGGCAACGGCCCAAGGCACCACAAAGGCACAAAAGGCAAATAGCACGCCGATAACCGCCGCAAGAGCCGGGCTGTTGCCCCCGATCATGACCACAAGCACAGGGAGTGTCAGGCAGGCGCAGGTGAACGGAATGACAATGCGCAGGTAGAGCCCGTCAAGCGTGCCGATATCGGAAACAAGGCGCGAGAGCATGTCGCCTGCGCGGCGGAACCCAAGCCCGGCTGCAGCACCACGGGCCAGTGAGCGGAAAAACCACACACGCAGGGCTGCAAGCGCACGAAACATGGCGTCATGGGCAAAAAGGCGCTCAGCATAACGCAGGATAACCCGCCCAGCACCTACCCATTTGAGCAGAACCGCTGTGACAATCACCTCTCCCAGCACGCATCCGGCTAGGCGCAGGCCTGATGCGCGCATGAGCAGCAGAGCGCATAACAGGCCCATAAGGGCCAGACCACACCCGACCAGCAGGCGGATGGATTGGCCACGCCAGAGATGGAAAATGCTCAGAATGGCCTGACGGTCAGAGAGTGGGGCCGCCTTGGTGCGCGGGGCGCTGTTTCTGTCCGCGCTCATACCTTGACGGCTCCCTGCCTGTTGATGATTTGACCCTGTTGCAGGTCAATCCGCCTGCCCTTGAACATGTGAGCCACGGCAGAATGTGTCGCTAGAACAACCGTGCGGCCAACGGCCAGACGTTGCAGGCTTTCAAAGACATTTTTTTCCGTTGCTGGGTCCAGATGAGCCGTTGGCTCATCTAGCAGCAGAACGGGGGTATTTTTCAGATAGGCTCGGGCAATGGCAATCCGTTGCGCCTGACCGCCGGAAAGACCGAAACCGCCCTCCCCTATGCGGGTTTCAAGCCCGTCTGGCAGGTCTTTGATGAATGTATCGACCGAGGCTGCCCGGATTGCGGCATTCAGGGCCTGTTCGTCGGCATCGGGGCGGGCGAACAGGATATTGTCGCGCAGGGTTCCGGCAAAAAGAACGGGTTTCTGCCCGATCCATGACACCATACGGGACAGCGCATCCGGCACGATGGAGGCCAGCGGTGCGCCGTTCAGCAACACGCGGCCTTCATCAGGTTCGATAAAGCCGAGCAGTAGTTCCATAATGGTAGATTTGCCGGAGCCGGATGCGCCTGCAAGCACAAGGGTTTCACCAGCGGGCACGGTAAAGCTGATATGCTGGAGAGCCGAGCCACGGGCGGGGTCCCATGTAAAGCTGACATTGTCGAACGCCAGCATGACACCATGGGCCTGAACGGTGCGGGCACCATCGGGCGCGGGAACCGCCTGTTCTTCAGGCAGATCGAGAATGGCTGAAGCCGCACCCTGTGCATGGGCACGATCCTGATAGGCCAGGGCCATGGCCCGCAAAGGGGCGAAAAATTCTGGCACGACCAGCAGCGCGAACAAACCAGCTGTGACACTGTGCTCAAACGCTGGGGTAAAATCCTGTGCCTGCATGCTCAGAGCTATCCTGCCCTCGATGAGGGCAAGCAGGATGAGAGCCGCCACCATGGCGCAGTCAATTGTGGCGGAGGACAGGAATGCAACCCGCAGCACTTTCATGGTGCGGACCCGCAGTTCCTCGGCGGCCTGTGCGAGCTTGCGGCTTTCATCCTCCGCACGGCCTGCCAGCACAATCGTGGCGATACCGCGCACGCGATCCAGAAAGCGGGACTGAAGGCGTGTCATGGCTAGAAACTGGTTGCGTGAGGCAATCGCGGCCCCAATGCCAAACAATGCCTGTCCCACCGGCACCACAGCACCACACAGGCCTAGCACAAGAGCCGCGTGCGGTTGCACAAGCCCTACGGGCACAAGAATAACGAGTGGCGTTACGATCCAGAGTATTGAAGCCGGGATCCAGTGGCCGAAAAACCCGTCCAGCGCTTCAATCCGGTCCACGACAGTCATGGCCAGCGCACCGCTGGATGTCCGGCGCAAAAGGGCCGGCCCTCCTGTCAGCACTGAGGCCAGAACGGAAGCACGCAGGCGGCGGCGGGCCGTTATGCCCGCGCGGGCCGCGCCGATATCCATTCGAATCGTAAGAAGCGCTCTTGTCAGCGCCAGTGCGGGGAACAGAACAAACGGCCAGACAGGGAAAGCCCCTGTAGCCGCGCCTGTGCGCCAGCCAGTCAGTGCGTGGCCCAGAATGGTGGCCACACACCAGATTTGGCCAATGCCTGTAAGGCTGGAGAGCAGCCCGTAACAGACGACGGGGCGTGCAGCAGCCTTGCCAAGCCGTGTCTGCGCGCGTGTCCAGCCGCGTAATGCTGCTTTTTCAGTACTCATGGGCCGCCTTTATATCGCCCTCGATATGCCCTCACCAGTCCGTAATGTCAGAAACCGGTGCAAAGGGGGTATGAAAGAGGCGATGGGGCCTACGGCATATCGTAACCGTTGGTGCTTTCATTCTCTTTCATGGGAATGGTGAGAGTGAATTGCACCCCTTCCCGGCTTGAATACTCCATGACGCCACGGAGTTGGCGGACAAAACCGCGGATCAGTCGCAGGCCGATGCCCTGCGTGTGGGCCTCCTCATTAAAATCAAACCCGATGCCATCGTCCCCTATATAAAGAGTGACCTGATGCTCATCACGGTGCAGGCGCATGGTAATGGTGCCGCATCGTCCATCGGGGAAAGCATATTTTATGGCGTTCGTAACAATTTCCGTGACGATAAGGGCCAGCGGTACAGCCTGATCTGGGTCCATCCAGAAATTATCGCAGGCAATATCGAGCGTAACCCGCCCTTCTTCATAAGCGCCGGCGATATGCAGGGTCTGTTCGCATAGCTCTTTGAGAAAGACCGCCATGTTCAGGCTGGTGAGTGTGTCTTCCGCGTAAAGGGTACGGTGCAGCGTGGCCAGAGCGCGAATTCTGTCTCGCGCAAGGGCAAACTCCGCCCGTGCCTCTGGGTTGGAAATCTGGTTGGCCTGCAAATTCAGCAGGGATGCGACAATCTGCAGGTTGTTTTTAACCCGGTGGTGGATTTCTTTCATCAGCAGAGCCTGATGGGCGACGGCTTTTTTTAGCCGGTTTTCCTGCCGTGAAAGGCGGCGCGTCGCTCTGGTGAAAGCCTGACCGAGCCTTTGCAGTTCCAGCGGCATGGAACGGGTAATGCGCGTGTCAAAAACACCCTCTACCTGCCATTTCTGCACCGAGTAGGTCAGTCTGCGCAATGGCCAGACCAGCACGATATTAGCGGCGAGTGTGACCCCCACAAGGCCTGCTGCAAGTGCGAACAGAATGGCCGCAATCTGGAACACCATGTTGCGCAGGGCTTCTTTTTCCAGCGGGGTTCGCTGGGTGGCGATGAGAATATCTGCCCCCCCGGCAATGGCACCGAGCGCATAACCGCCCTGTGGCGATGAAAGCGAGACAGTGCCGTGGCCCTTGAGTTCCAGTTGTGCCTGTAGCGCATGCACAAGATCCGGCAGCGGAGTTTCCCATCGGCAATCCGTGCATACGGGGGTCAGCTCTCCGTTATGCATGAGCAGCCATGCCTGCACGGGATTGGCGCTGTCGGAGAAAACCTCCCATCCGGAGCTGTTTCTTAGATAGGTGCTGGGGCGTGAAATCTGGATAATGCCCATGAGGTAGCCATGAGATTCTGGCACATCGAGAAACTGTGCAGGCACCGTAATGCGCAGAAATGCGCCATTATCTTCCGTGTTGCCGCTTTTCTGCACGGCTTCCAGCAGGGTGCCGTGCACTGGGCCAGGTGGGGCAAGTTGCTCGACATCCGCGCAGGCAGGGCCTTGCGGCGCTACGGAAGCAATCGGCTTTCCGCCGTCATCCAGAATGGACAGGGAGCAGTAGCGCTGCCCGCTAATGGTTTCGGCCAGTTTCAGGGCATGTACGATCTGGTCTGGCGTCAGATCCATATTGCCGATGGTTTCGAGCGCGCTACGGAGCCTGTCCGTGTCATGCAGAAACTGCTGATCCAGATTCTGGATAGCATCGACAGCTCTTTGGGCGCTGCCAGTCATGAGTTCACGGTAATTGCGTAACGCCAGTGTGGCGGCAATAACCATGACAGGAACCGCGGAAAGACAGATCAACACGCGCATGCGCGCGCTGGTGGTGCTAAAAAACCGTCCGGGCATCGCCATCATACTTTGCATGAAGTGCCTGACGGCGACAAACAAGCATAGAAAAATTTTCAAGAACCGTCAGTCCTGCTTTGCGCGGTCTTCCTGAATAAGACGAAGCAGTTCTTCTGGCATGGGCTCATTAACGACATCATCAAACAATTGGTGCAGGCCACGTTTCAGCCAGACATCAAAGGCCTGATCTCCCTGTTTTTTCCGTGTTTTCCGGGGAGGTGGCGTGTCTGTCATGCGTGTTCTCAACCTGAACTCCAGCCCGTGCTTATCCGGTGGCGCCGAATTGCTCCACTCTGCACCGTGAGAGCAGAATGCCGCAATTTCTCTGGTTAGGAGTCCTGCTCTGGCCATAATGTCAGACCCCCGCCACAACGGCGCGGGATCTGTTTTGTTCAACTGTGCCATGATTCAGCCCATTTCGCACGGGGCTGGGGCAATTTTTTTCATGCGAAAGCGTTTTTCTTGAAATATTTTTTACACTCTCACGGCGGCTGGCGGAGGGCGTGTCTGCTGTCAGCCAAGTCTCAAGCTGACGCCGCGCACGGAAAACCCGGCTTTTCGCCGTGCCTACGGCACAACCGGAAATTTCGGCCAGTTCCTGATAGCTCATGCCTTCTAGCACACCCAGCACCAGCGCTTCACGCTGGTCGTCAGGCAGGCGTGCCAGTGCGGCATCAAGTTCCTGCAGGGCCAGTCGGTCATCATGTCGTGCGCCTACGGCCAGCAGGGACTGCGGGGTATCGTCGATATCCGTTGTCTCACGCTTTTTGCGCAGGTCGGAAATAAAGCGGTTTCTGAGAATACGGTGCATCCATGCACCAAAATTCGTGCCGGGAATAAAGCTCGTCTGTGCAGACAAAGCATTGCAGACGGCGTCCTGCACAAGGTCTTCCGCCATGGCGCGGTTGCGGGTCAGTGCCAAAGCCTGCACGCGCAGCTTTGGCAAGATATTAACGATCTGGTCGTGAAAGGTATCCGACATTGTTGTGTTCTCCGGAATGCGTTCCTTCTGGAAAAGAAATGCCCGGCGCGCAGCAAAGGTTACATGCGGATAAAAAATATTTCGAAAGCTGTGCGTTTCTCTATTCCGTAAGTGTTTTTTCGTCTCCTGAACGCCCTTCATCAAGTAGCATGCGCAGTGTTGCCCGTGCCCGTGAGACACGGGCCTTCATCGTGCCCACCCCAACACCGCAGATTTCGGCGGCCTGTGCGTAGGTCATTTCCTGGGCGCCGATCAGCACCAGAGCCTCGCGCAGCAGGGGAGACAGTCGCCATAAAAGCTGTTCGAGCTCGTTCACGTTATCGGCCTGCCGCTCTTCTTCATGTCGGCTGGTCGTGTCGGTGTTGTGGGCATAATGCTGTAAAATTGCGCTTTCCTTTTTCCCCCGCCGGATCTGCTGCAAAAAAAGATTGCGTAGGATTGTAAGGCACCAGCCGCGCATATGACTATCCGGTCCGGGTTGGTAGCTGTGCATGTTGGAAAGGGCCCGCAAAACCGTTTCCTGCACCAGATCATCCGCCAGAGCTGGATCACGCGCGCAAAAACGCGCAAAGCCCCTTAACGCCGGTACAAGGGTCATCAGTTCGGCCCGAAATGCCTGTGCACAGAGCGCTGTCGGCGGGGTGGTGTCATGTGTCAGAGCGGATACCTCTTTCAGCAGAGTGCTTGCCGTGTCATCATTGCGTCAACGAATATAACTGTCTTGACCCTTTGCAGCAGGAGAATCGCCATGTCAGAGTCGCTACGGGACGGCCTGATTCAGGCCCTCCCTTATGGCAGACGTTACGCACGGGCGCTAACGGGCAGCCAGCCAGCAGGAGATCTGCTGGTTGCGGAAAGCCTGCGCGGTCTCTCCTTGCAGCGGCCTATGGCCGGGCTTTCTCCGCTGCAGCAGCTTTATTGGGCCATTTCACGGCAATATGAACCAGCATCTCACGCTCGCGCGCCGTATGCCAGTGAGCTTTCGCTCCGCCAGCGCCAGTTGCTGCTGCTGACAACGCTGGAGGAAGTCGGGGTGGATGTCGCGGCTCAGGTTCTGGAAATCTCATCCGATACCGCCCGGAGCGAACTGGAGGAGGCACAGGCTCTCCTGCACAAAGGGGTGCAGACATCCGTCCTGATTATCGAGGATGAGCCGATTATCGCCACGGATATCGAGCAACTGGTGCTGCAATGCGGCCACAAGGTTGCGGGGGTTGCGCATACTCAGGCCGATGCCGTGCAGATTGCTCTCAAAACCCGCCCCGGCCTTGTGCTGGCGGATATCAATCTTGGCGTTGGTGGCGACGGCATGGCGGCCGTAATGGAAATTACCACCGGGTTTGAGGTGCCTGTCATTTATGTAACGGCCTACCCTGAGCGCCTTCTGACCGGGGAGACCATGGAGCCCTGCTTTGTCATAACGAAGCCTTTTGATCCGCTGACCCTTGCCGTGGCAACCTATCAGGCCGTAAGCAGTGCGAGCCTGACCCAGGCCTGAAACATCCGGGCCGGGCTGGCATGTAGTCACAGCACCCGTTTCCGGCAGGCAATATTTCATGGCGGCTCCTCCTCTTCTGTCCTTGCAGGACATCTCCCTGACCCTTGGTGGCAAGCCGTTGCTCGCGGGGGCGGGTTTTGCCGTGGGGCGCGGTGAGCGACTGTGCCTTGTCGGGCGCAACGGGTCGGGCAAATCAACTCTGCTGAAAATAGCCGCCGGGCAGATCCAGCCTGATTCCGGCACGGTCTTCCTGCAACCGGGGGCCCGGCTGAGCTATCTGCCGCAGGAACCCGATCTGAGCGCTTACCAGACAACTCTCGATTACGTGCTGGCCCAGATATCCGACCCGCAGCAGGAATGGCGCGCAGCCGCCATGCTGGGCGCTCTTGGGCTGACTGGGGAGGAAAAGACCCCTACCCTTTCCGGTGGTGAGGCACGCCGTTGCGCCATAGCCGGTGTGCTGGCCGCAGCACCGGATGTGTTGCTGCTTGATGAGCCGACCAACCATCTGGATATGCCCAGCATCGAGTGGCTTGAACGCGAGCTGCTTGAGCTTGGCACTGCACTGGTGATCATCAGCCATGACCGGCGCTTGCTGGCCACACTGTCCCGCTCGGTTGTCTGGCTTGATCGTGGTATCAGCCGGAGGCTGGATGAAGGCTTTGCCCGTTTCGAGGCATGGCGTGAGGAGTTGCTTGAGCAGGAAGAGCGTGATGCTCACAAGCTCAACCGGCAGATCGCGCGTGAAGAAGACTGGATGCGTTATGGCGTAACCGCTCGCCGTAAACGTAATGTGCGGCGAGTGCGCGAACTCGCAGGCCTGCGTGCGACCCGGCGCGAAACCGTGCGTGCCACCGGTACCGTGACACTGAATGCACAGATGGCCGGCCCGTCAAGCAAACTCGTTGCCGTGGCCGAAGAGGTTAACAAAGCCTGGGGAGAAAAGCAGGTCGTCCGTAATCTCGATCTGCGGGTGTTGCGGGGAGACAGGCTAGGGATTGTTGGCGCGAATGGTGCGGGTAAAACCACGCTTCTGCGGCTGCTGACCGGCCATGAAGAGCCTGATAGTGGGCGGATCATGTGTGGGCCGTCGCTTGAAATGGTAACACTCGACCAGCAGCGTCGCGCACTCGATCCACAACGTACCTTGGCCGATACCCTGACCGAAGGCGGGGGGGATATGGTGCTGGTGGGTTCGGAAAAGCGGCATGTCATTGGCTATATGAAGGACTTTCTGTTCCGACCGGAACAGGCGCGCACACCTGTGGGTGCTCTATCGGGGGGAGAACGCGGCCGGCTGATGCTGGCTTGCGCGCTAGCCAAGCCCTCCAGCCTGCTGGTGCTGGATGAGCCAACGAACGATCTCGATCTTGAAACCCTCGATATCCTTCAGGATATGCTGTCCACTTATGAAGGGACAGTGCTGCTGGTCAGCCATGATCGTGATTTTCTCGACCGTGTCGCAACATCTGTGGTGGCTACGCAGGGCGGCGGCGAGTGGATTGAATATGCTGGCGGTTACAGCGATATGCTGGTGCAACGGCAGCAGCAGCCTTTGACGGCAGAACCCGTAGTAGCTGCGGCCCCTGCCCCCGGTTCGAAGGCGGCCACACCGACGCGTGGCGCTGCGAAAAAGCTGAGCTACAAGGATCAATATGCGCTAGACCGCCTGCCCGAAGAAATGGCGCAGCTTGAAAAGCGTATTGTTGATTTGCGCAACAAACTACAGGATTCAACCCTGTATGGGCGCGATCCTGCCCGCTTTGAACAATACACAGCAAAGTTGCAGGCCGCTGAGGCTGAACTTGCGGCCTGCGAAGAGCGCTGGCTGGAACTGGAAATGAAGCGCGAAGCCCTGCAGGCGGACTGAAAGCCCGGCAGGAGCTTTTCTGTCTTGAGCACTTTTCGAAGTTGTAAAAACGTAAGGCCTGCCTCGGTTACCCGAGGCAGGCCTTACTGTTTTGTCTGGAGTTAGATCAGAGTGAGCTGATCAGAAGTTCCAGATTGCATCGGCGTTGAACCACAGCATGTTGTTTGTGCCGTTGTTGACGGTGCACTGCTGGGCACCATTGGTGCAGCCTTGGTTGAAGGGGTTTGTGCCGTTCAGAGACTTATCCAGTCGCATTTCCGGCCGGAACGTAAATTGGCCAAAATGTACGTTTCTGTTGATGAATTCAGGACGATAAGTAACGCCTACGGTCAGCTCGCCGTAAGTAGTGGGAAGTGCGTTATAGTAGGGATAAGGCTGGTTGCTGATTGCCTTGGTGAAGGACGTGTAGCTTGAATACTCTGTAATGAACGCTCCGGTGTTGTCGCGAAAAATTTCACCACGAGCATTAAAAGTCAGGTTGGGGTTGATGTCATATGCAAAGAACGTGGTAACGCCATAGGCATCAGCGCGCAGATAGTCATCATGGACCCATGTTCCGTCAACTGTGACGGTCATTTTATCGTTCAGTTTGTAGCTGATCATAGCATCAGCGTTTTCCTGCACGTAGTCATTGGCTTGTCTGCCAATACCTGCACTGCACATGGAGCCATCAGCCGTGCAGCGAGCTGTTCGATTGTTCTGCTCAGGACCAAAATGGCCAATCAGATGGGCATTGAGCTTGCCGCCCATCAGGTCGTGGGCTGCAAACCCGAACCAGCCTTTTGGACGGCTGTTGTTGCTGGCGGCACCAAAGCTCGTGGATTCACCGGCGTCGATACCAAGAATCCAGTCATAATGATCTGTAATATGCATGGTTGCGACGACACCGATCATTTCGAACGGTACGATATAATCCGATGCATAACCAAAGCTGTAGAAGGGACGGGCCAAGGCGGGCGTGCCTTCCGCTCCAATTAGACCGTACATCTGCCCAACTTGGACATCGATGCCATTTTTGAAGAGCCAAGGAAATTTGACATCAATGTGTGCCTGAGTGGGCACCCACTGATACAGGCCATTGAGTGCGCCGGACCCCATGCCAATCGTCGGATCAAAGCGGCCATCCGAGCCATAAAGATCTTCGATGACAAAGCCAATGCCATATCCGTGACCAACGTCTTCAACAGGATGAGAGAGCGAGCCAAGAATCTGGTTGAGCTGTACGGTATTGGCGCGGTCGACATAAAACTGTGCAAAGTTTCTGCCAGATTTCGTCCACGGGTTACCTGCGATGCCGGCTTCAACCGTCAGGTGGCCTTCGAGGTTATCCCAGTAGGAGTGCTTGGCACCGGGTTTACGCTTGAAGATGTTGCCCGTCTGGGCCTGTTCTTCCACAACCTTGTCCTGCTCTGCGGGCGCAAGGGACACCAACGGGCGTTCCGCATCGTTCAGTGGCTGATCCGGTATCTGCGCGAAGACAGCGGATGGCACGATTGTAAACAGAGTGCCAATGCAAAGGGCCAGCTTCAGTTTCCGTTGTTGCTTCACAACTTTATGCACGTTTATCAACCTTTCCCGGTTTCAGAGTTTGGCCAGGAACCTTCTGCCTCGCTTTGGCGTTGCCCCCAAAACGGCTGAAAGAAAATCTTCTCTCAACAGATACTGGGGTTTTATCCAAAATTTGGTTCGGGTGCTCCGATATTTCGAAGCTAGCTGTTTTGTTTCGGAACGGCAACACAAAGATCGCTGTGAAAATGAGGGAAAACCGTGGTTTTCCGTGTTTTTTTGATCGGATGACCAAAAATGGACTGCTATTTTTCCTGATGTTGTAAATATATCACGAAATCTGGAGGGGCTACTTTCTGCGTTCGGGAGCCTTAGTGAGTGAAGGCAGAAAACCTTGGTTTAACGGATGTTTTTCTCAGTCTGTGGCGCATTTCCAATCATGCGACCATTATGTCGCATGATGTGGCAGAATGTCGCACAAAGTCAGATTGAACATTTTTTTTGTGGCTGACTTTGAGGGGGTGGGCAATATTCGGTCTGTGGAATCTGGCCTTTGGGTGTTGTCATGTTGTTTGGTATAAATTGCCAGACCATAGTGAAAACCATGAACTGTTTACGCAATAACAATAAAAATAAATTTAATCTAAAATATTTTATTTTATTGTGTTGAATAGTTTTT
>NZ_JBDNWF010000033.1:0-28711 GCF_047721125.1 Acetobacter papayae
CTTATCAGGCATATTTGATCATTATTTGATTCTTATTTATAAATAAGTACTATAAAATATGAAGATAAATGGTTGAAATTGTGTTTTTTATCTGTTAGAAAACTCCGCAGGCACCAAGAATCATTGTGCCAATATTTTCGTGGCGCGTGGCCTTTGCCCGCGTGTTTATCCAAATGTCCCCAAGCGCTCTCGTAGGGGACATGCACGGCGCAGCCTTTTTCCATTTTCAGGGCCATGGATGCCCTGCGGGCTGCTGTCAGGTTTCAGGGAGATTGTGTCTTGTCAGAGACTTCCTCCAGCCCTTCGTCGCGTGGACTGGCTGGCCTGCTTGGTATTCCTCAAGCTCTTTTCTTTGGTTTTGTCGGTCTTCTGCTCTTTATGGTGGGCGATGGTGTTGAGGCAGGGTATCTTGATACCTATATGCTCCACCACGGCCACACACAGGGCGATGTCAATCTGATGTTCACCACCTATGGTGTAACCGTCATGATTTCAGCATGGCTGGCAGGGCCGTTATCCGACCTGTATGGCCCACGCCGCACGATGTGGGCTGGCCTGCTTTTGTGGGCTGTACTGGAAGTCGGGTTTCTTTCGTTCGGCCTCGGGCCTGATAACCTGTCCATGACCCTGTTGTTCTACACCCTGCGTGGCTTTGCCTATCCGCTTTTTGCCTACGGGTTTCTGGTGTGGATTGCAGCGGCAACGCCTGCGCGCATGCTGGGCTCGGCCGCAGGCTGGTTCTGGTTTTCCTTTTCCGCAGGCCTGCCCACGCTTGGTTCACAGTTTGCGCGCTACACTATTCCCGTGATTGGAGAACTCGCCACGTTCTGGTGTTCTCTGGGGCTGGTGATTGCAGGCGGCCTGATTGCACTGCTGTTTGTGCGTGAGCCCACGGGTAGCCGTCCTCTGGCTCGGGGGGATGTGGATCGCAAAGCTATTTTCTTTGGTTCGATCAGCATCATGTGGCGGGAGCCAAAAACGCTGGTGGCCGGGATTATCCGCACGGTCAATACCTCTTCGGAATACGCATTTCTGGCAATCATGCCCGCGTTTTTTGTTGATCAGCTTCATTTTTCGCAGGGGCAGTGGCTGGATCTTCTGTCCATTATCTTCCTTGGCAACATCCTCTTTAATCTTGTCGCGGGTATGCTGGCGGACCGTCTTGGACACCGTTTTGTGGTGGCCGTGGGCGGGTGTCTGGGCTGCTGCGTGACCATTCCGCTGTTTTACTATGTGCCGCTCTGGTACCCGGGTAATTTCACGCTGGCTATTCTGGCGGGTTTTGTTTACGGCGGAACGGTTGCGGCTTTTGTGCCCATGTCGGGCCTTATGCCGCTGATCTGCCCCAAGGAAAAAGCCGCAGCCCTGTCTATTCTGGGGCTGGGTGCCGGGGCCAGCACATGGTTTGGCCCTGCTGTGGTTGGCGTGTGTGAGTCCACCTTCGGGATGGGGATGGAAGGCGTGATCTGGACTTTTGTCGGCCTCTATTTCCTGTCAGCTATCCTGACGATCTGCTTGCGGATTTCGCCTGAAGCGCGCCGGCATACGCAGATGATGGAGCGTCGTGCCAGCCGGGATGAGGAAGCTCAGGGGTGTGTGGCCTGATACATTGCGGACTCTGGAAATAATGCTGCTCAAAAATCATGATGGCGCATAATACCATCGGTTTTTGAGGAGCATGCCGGGCTTCTTATATGGCGACATGGCCACCCGATATAAGCACGGGTGGGCATGTCGCCATTATTGTTTTCTATGTTTTGAAATGCAGCCGTTTCAGTGGCTGTTCTGGACCAGTTCAAACTGTCGAACCAGTTTTTCCAGCTCGCTGGCCTGCATGGCCAATGTATGGCTGGCTGCCGCACTTTCTTCCGCTACGGCCGCATTCTGCTGGGTGGTCTGTTCCATGCTGCTTACGGCAACGTTGAGCTGCGTAATGCTGGTTGCCTGATCATCCGCAGCGCCAGCAATATTGGAAATCAGGTCACTGATTGTGTTGACCTGCGCCACAATGCGATGAAGAACATCGCCCGTTTCCACAACGGAAGACACGCCAGCCTTAACCTGTTCGCCAGAGCTGGAAATAAGGGCGGAAATATCCTTTACCGCTTCAGCGGATTGGTGTGCCAGATTGCGCACTTCCCCCGCGACAACCGCGAAACCGCGCCCCGTTTCTCCCGCGCGTGCGGCCTCTACACTGGCGTTCAGGGCGAGGATATTCGTCTGAAATGCGAGGCTGTTGATCATGTCTACAATTTTTGAAATGGACTGGGAGGACTGGTCAATGCGGGTCATGGCTTCTATGGCCCGGTTCACTACATCCTCGGCATGTTCTGCATCCGAGCGGGACGTTGTCACCACCCGGTGCACGTTCTGTGTGTCTTCGGTTGTTTTCTGCACACGCTGCGTAATCTGCATCAGGGCTGCTGAGGTCTCTTCCAGAGTTGCAGCCTGCTGTTCTGTCCGGCGGGAAAGATTATCGGCAGCAGTCGCCAACTCTGCCGTGGAGTTGCCGATACTGTAAGCAGAGCCGGAAACGGAGAGTAGTGTGTTCCCCAGTTGCTCAACCGAGAGGTTGAAGTTCTCGCGCAGGGGTTCCAACTCCGCGGAGAACTGGGTTCGGATCTGGATTGTTAGATCACCTGCCGCCATTTTCTGTAATCCGCCAGCCAGACTGTCCGTGGCCAGTTTCAGTTGGCGTGCGGCTTCTTCTGTCTGTTCCTGTGCAGCCTGTCGTTCGGCTTCCTGCTGGCGGCGTGTCTGTGCGGCTTCCTGTTCCAGCAGGGCTTTATCAATGGCGGCTTGCCGGAAGACCTCAACAGCCCCCGCCATCGTCCCAATTTCATCATGCCGATCTGTGCCGGGCACGCTCACGCCTGTATTGCCTCCAGCCAGCACACGCATGACGGCCGTGAGTTTTACAACCGGTGCTGCGATCGAGCGTACCAGCCCCATGCCCACAAGCACCGAGAGCAGGGTGGTCAGGCCACCGCCTATGGCGAGAGTCAGTCCGCCAGTCTGGAATGCGGTATTCGCAGCCTGTGTGCGCTGGACCACGACAGCCTGTTCCTGCTGATCCAGCTTGCCAATAATGTTACGGATATCCGTGAGCCTAGCCGTGCTGGCGATTTCTGTGCGTGTCTGGTTCAGTAGGGCGGGGTTGGACATGGCGGCGACGGTTTTTGCCATCTCATCATTGAAAACTGTTATCGCTTGCCGGAGCGCTGCAAGTTCACTCTGGACGGTTTCAGGCGGGAGAACTGCTTCCAGAGTGGCAAGGCGCTGCGGCACAGAAGCCTGATACTCGTCGATACGGGTGATGAACTGTTTATTCGCGCTGGAGACATAGCCGCGCATGGCGTTCTGGCTTTCAACCAGCGTGTTCAGCAGGTCGTTAACCGTGTTGATGGTCTGATGCGCCTGATCGCTTTCCAGCTTGGCATTGCGGATCTGCCCGAGTGACGTGAACACGACAACAGAAAACAAGAAAACGGTTGCCACGACGAGGGAAAAAGAAACAATGATTTTCCCGGATATACGAATGTTCTTGAGCATTTAGATCTCGGATGCAGCGAATTAAAACCAGACGTTAAGGTATATAGCGCAGGAATCTTAAGTTAAAGTGCGCGGTTACAACTATGGTGCATCACGCTGGCAATGTTGCCTGAAAACCACCTGAAACCCGTAACGATCCGTAATTGGCCAGGTTGATGCTGCATGGCCTTGTCCCCAACAACGCAGGGCGGACGAACGGCTGAGTGCCCGATAACGCTGTTAAGATGATATCGGGCCGATCTCACCGGATCATCTGGTGTCATGACAGGATACACAATCCTGCTTCGCGCAGCATGGCAAGCTTCGCAAGGCTTCTGCGGGTTATATGGCTGGAGCTTTTTAAGCTGCCATTCAGGGGGTAGTGCGGCAGCACTAAGCGACATTACCCTTTGGTTTCTTATCATACTACGTTGATTCTGCTCTGCTAACAGTGTGTGAGAGTGTAAGTTTATTTAGAAAAAATTAGATATTATCGATTACCGTCAGAGCCGATGAAAAAAATACGGCTTAGAGGGCAAGAAATGAGACGTGTAACACTTAAAATATTGTCTCTCTCTCTCTTGCCCTTTCTGAGTGGATGTTACAGCCTAGGAAATTATCGATTAGGAAAAGATCAGGATCAATATTCAACATCCATCATAGAATCGAATAAAAAACAGACATTAATGAATCTTATCCGCCTGCGTTATGCGGATACGCCCGGCCTGCTGGATACCACGCAGTTGATATCAGGTTATCAGTTGCAGCGTAGCGCTTTTGTCGGTGTTGCTTCTGATACATTCCCAATCAGACCAAATGGTGGTCTGGCAGCGCAATTGCAGGAAAGTCCAACCTTTACCTTCCAGCCTGTAACGGGTGATGCCTACGCACATAGTTTCCTGCGCCCGTTGCCTCCGGCCACGCTGCTGCCTTTGGCCATGGGGGGGCTGCCGATAGATGTTCTGCTGCGGCTTTCCGTGCAGTCAATCAATATGATGAGTAACAATCGACCATTTTCGCGTAATAAAGGCGATATAGACGATCATATTGATCCGAAAATTGATAATTTTTTCGAACTCATTCACGATCTCCGCCTGCTTCAGGCTGCTGGTCTTCTGGGTATTCAGATACAGCAGGTGGCTGATCCATCAGGTAAGTCAGCAGCGACCAATCATGTTTATCTGAGCATTTCTTCAACCGGTGATCCTGTGTTGCTGGATGTCGTTAGAAAAACGAGAGAACTGCTCAATTTTTCTCCCAAATACGATCGTATGGAAGTGGTTTATGGCGTAGGCGAGTCACGGCCGGGAGAGATCAAAATACTGAGCCGCAGCATGCTCAGCATTCTGGGGCAGGTCGCTTATCAGATTCAGGTTCCTGATGATGAAGTGACATCAGGTAGCACGACCTCACATGTGGATGTGTCTATTCATCAGGAAGACAGGTCACTTATTACCGTTCACTCCAGTCATGATGAGCCAAAACAGGCATTTGTGTCTGTTTTCTATGACAATTATTATTACTGGATTGATAAAAGGGATTTTGAAAGCAAGCTGGCTTTTACTATCACGCAAATGCTTTTCGAATTGTCGAAGACATCACAGACGCCCGGTGCGCTCGTGACCATTCCAGTCAGCAAATAGCCCCATGCTTCACGCCTGAAGAATCACAAAGACAGAATGCGATCAGCACCCTGCGGCTGATTTCGCCATGGAAAGAGGAAACGTGCCATGACTGACTCCGTGCCGTCCAAAGAGATGCCGCATTCTCTTATAAGTTCCGCATTGGCTACACCCGCCCTGCGTGCTGATCGCTGGCTTTCAGTCTTATCCCTTGCCCGCACATGGGCGGATTCCCATAAGGACGAAACAAAGGCAGCTCTGGTTAAGGCTCTGGCCGACCTCAAGGCTGTTGAGCGTTTTTTCGCTTATCCGGGTGTAGCCCTGCTCGATCGTTTGAATGGCTGGCTGGATGATGACGATGCCAGGGCATTCCTGCGCCTTGCCCAGCGTATTTCTACAACCATCATCTCGAAAAAATATCACCGGGATGTCGGCGCATGGAATGTCGAGGAGCTGGAAGATGAACCGCTCAATCGTCTGCCGCAGGCCATCACACATGTTAAAAGCCGGCCATATTTTGAAGTGCTGAGCGTTGTGCCGCACTCTCCGGCGCGCTGGCGGTTGATTCAGGAAGAAGTCGCGGGTGTCCGCAGGCCAGAGGATGATTTCATTTATCAGGCGGTTATTGTCGGCAATGCACCTGACGCGCTGACAGCTATCCTGCTTAATCCCGATATTGGGGCGGTTGTGCTTTATGAGGGCTTTGCCGCAGAAGGGGGGGAGACCAACCCGCTTCTCGATGTTTTCCGCAACATCATCGATATCTCTCCCACGGGTGATGATGAAGTTCAGGTCATCCGGCTTGCTCAGGCTATCCGAAAAATTCGTCCTGAACTCGATATCTATCTGTTGAGTGATAGAAATATCGAAACTTTGGCCGGGCGCCCTGAAATCCGTATCATCAATCGGATTTTCTATCAGATGGAAGAGCCGCTGGAACTGCATCTGTCCATTATCGAAGGGATACGCAAGCGCTACAGAACGCCCTTTTTCGATAACCTCAAGCGTTATGCCCAACGCCCTATTGCGACATTCCATGCCTTGCCGATCGCCCGGGGGAAGTCCGTTTTTACGTCCAACTGGATCAGCGATATGGGCGAGTTTTACGGCCCCAACCTGTTTCTGGCGGAAAGCTCGGCAACAACCGGCGGGCTGGATAGCCTGCTTGAGCCGACAGGGAACATCAAGGAAGCGCAGGATATGGCCGCGCGCGCCTTTGGTGCGGATCATGCGTTTTTTGTTACCAACGGCACCTCAACCAGCAACAAGATGGTGCTACAGGCGCTGCTTGCTCCCGGTGATATCGTTATCCTTGATCGCAACTGCCATAAATCGCACCATTACGGGTGTGTGCTGGCTGGTGCCCAGCCTTACTATGTCGAGGCATTTCCGCTCATTGAGTATTCAATGTATGGCGGCGTACCCCTGCGGACCATCAAACAGGCCCTGCTAAAGCTGAAAGCACAGGGCGAGCTGCATCGTGTAAAAATGGTTGATCTGACCAACTGCACGTTTGACGGTCATGTTTACGATACCCGTAGGGTCATGGAAGAATGTCTGGCGATTAAGCCCGATCTCATTTTTCTCTGGGATGAAGCGTGGTTTGGTTTCGCGCACTGGTCACCTTTGTTGCGGCAGCGTACGGCCATGGGGGCCGCCGCTGTGTTGACGGAAGAACTGGCAAAGCCAGAAGCCGTAACAGCATGGGAAGAGCAGCAGAAAGCACTGGGTGACAGCCCTTCAGAGGATGTCCTGCTGGCCACGCGGCTTGTGCCAGACCCCCGGGCAGTGCGATTGCGCATTTATCAGACAAACTCCGTGCACAAATCCATGTCTGCCCTGCGTCAGGGATCAATCGTTCTGGTGAAGGACGTTGATTTCGAGCATGTGGAATCCCAGTTTCACGAGGCGGTGTTTACGCATGCCTCCACAAGCCCGAACCAGCAGATTATTGCTTCTCTGGATGTCGCGCGCAGGCAGATGCAGCTTGAAGGTTATGGGCTGGTTGCCAATGCCTTGCAGATTTCTCTAGAAATTCGTCGGCAGATTAACAGCCACCCGATTATCTCTAAATATTTCAAGGTGCTCAGCAATGCGGAGATGATCCCGGATTCATTCAGGCAGTCGGGGCTTGATGATTATAATGACCCCGATATCAGCTGGGGGAAGGCCATCCAGTCGATCAGGGATGACGAGTTTCTGCTGGACCCGACCCGGATGACCTTGTCGTGCGGGCATGCCGGATTTGATGGAACAACCTTCAAAAACATTCTGGCTGAAAAATTCAATATTCAGCTTAACAAGACCTCACGAAACAGCATTCTGCTCCAATCCAACATCAACAATACCCGCAGCGATATTGCCCTGCTTATTCGTGTGCTGGTTGATATTGCGATGGATCTGGAAACAAAAATTACCGAAAATGGAGAGGGTTATCGTACGGCATTCGCGCAGCAGGTGCGCGAGCTGGTTGACGACCTGCCAAAGCTGCCCAATTTCAGTTGCTTTGATGACCGTTACCGGGAAGATACGACGAGCGACACCCTGCATGGTGATATCCGGCGCGCCTTTTACGATGCCTATAACGAGGCAGAGTGCGAATACCTTGCTCTGGACAGTCAGGAACTCGACAAACGTCTCCAGTCAGGTCCGACACTTGTTTCAGCCAATTTTGTCATTCCCTATCCGCCGGGCTTCCCGATTATGGTGCCGGGGCAGGTGATTACACAGGAAATCGTGGACTTCATGCGTAAGCTGGACGTGAAGGAAATCCACGGTTTCAACAAGGCTCTGGGGCTTAAACTGCTCAAGCGTTAAGCCGGGACACGCCGTTTTATTACGTTCTTCATTCTCCACGCCTCCATCAGGAAAAAACTGGTGGAGGCGTCTTGCAGGACTGGCTGCCGGCACCGGGCCATCCTATGAGTAAAGGGCTTACAGATGATCTTCCATTGGGTTGAACAGACATTACGAGCCTCGCCTGAGTTGGCAATTTTTTTGACACTGGCAATAGGTTTCTGGATCGGTGCTCTCAGGTTTGGCAGCTTCAGTCTCGGAGCGGTGACAGGAACACTGCTGGTTGGTGTTCTGGTCGGCCAGATGGGAATAATAATTTCACCACAGGTGAAATCGGTATTCTTTATTATGTTTCTGTTTGCTGTAGGCTTCGGTGTGGGGCCTCAGTTTGTCAGAGGTATCGCGAATGATGGATTGCCGCAGGCGGTGTTTGCAGTCATCATTTCCTTCCTGTGTCTGGGCTGTATTTATATCGCGGCGCGTCTTTCGGGCTACGGTCCGGGCATGGCAGAAGGACTACTTGCTGGGTCGCAGACCATCTCTGCTTCAATCGGTCTTGCAACAGATGCGATCAATCGCAGTACGCTTTCTCCAGAAAAAATACAGTCGGAACTCAATGCAATTCCGGTTGCCTATGCCGTTACCTATCTGTTCGGCACGGTGGGCACGGGTTGGATACTGGCGTTTCTCGGCCCCAAATTGCTTGGCATCAATCTTGAGCAGGAATGCCAGCGCTACGAACGAGAGATGAATATCAAGCCGGTGAACGAAAATGCCGAAACAGCCTGGCATGAATATATTGTGCGTGCCTACAGACTGAAAACAGTCGGGCTTATTGCCGGTAAAACCGTTGAAGAAGCGGAGTGCGTTACGCATTCACGCATTTTCCTCGAAAACTTACGGCGTAATGGAAAAATTATCACCTTCGACAAAACAACGGTGTTGCAGGAAGGGGATATTGTTGCGGTATCAGGTCCGCATGACGCACTGGTTTACTGGTCCAATCATGCAGAAGAGGTTTCTGACCGGGAACTGATCGATATTCCGATTGAAACAGTCGATGTTGTCGTCACCAGCAAGGCGCTTGATGGCCGTAAACTCACGGAACTGTCGGATGCTCCTTACGCGCAGGGGATTTATATCAACAGTATCCGCCGTGGTTCCATGAATGTTGAAATTCCAGTGCTATCAGAAACAGCGATTAACCGGGGTGATATCATCAGCATTACGGGTAGCCGGCGCAATGTCGAGCGCGTTGTCAGCGAAGTCGGTTATGCTGATCGGCCAACAAATGTAACCAGCATGGTGCTGGTTGGTGCCGGTATTTTTGTGGGTGGTCTGCTGGGCTCTCTTGTTCTGCCGGTTAGGGGTATTCCCATTACATTGTCGTCCTCCGGTGGGGCGCTGATTGCCGGGCTGGTTCTTGGCTGGCTGCGCGGGGTTACACCGCGCCTAGGCAGTGTGCCTGCGGCATCCGTATGGTTCATGAACACTGTAGGGTTGAATATTTTTATTGCTGTTGTCGGTATTTCCGCAGGCCCGACCTTTATCAAAGGATTGCAGGATGCGGGCGTGAATATTTTCTTCTGGGGGGTATTTGCCAGCGCCGTTCCCATGATTCTGGCCCCGTTTATCGGAAAGTATATTTTCCGCTTTGACCCCGCCATCAATCTTGGCTGCTGTGGCGGGGCGCGTACAAGCACGGCCTCTGTCGCCATGATTGCCGATGTTGCAAAGAGCAACGTGCCAATGCTGGGATATACCGTCCCCTATGCAGTCAGTAACACGCTGCTGACCATGTGGGGGCTGGTGATCGTGCTCCTCCTGTCCTGATCAATAAGACAGCTTGACTGAAGACGCACCGTTATCGGGGAGATAGCGGTGCGTTGATGTTTGTGTGCTGGTGCAGAGAGTACAATCAGGCCGAACGCACCGCTTTGCGGCTGTCAGAATAAAACTGAGCCAGGCCTCATGCTGCCCTGAATCGTATGGCATGCTAAATGCTCATGGCGCTCGGTAGCGCTATAAGTATTTTATTTTTGTGGGATTTTTTGTTGGCGGAGAGAGAGGGATTCGAACCCTCGGTACGCTATTAACGTACACACGCTTTCCAAGCGTGCGCCTTAAGCCGCTCGGCCATCTCTCCAGCGCGAGAGAGGTAATAGCAAGTTTCCGGGCGCAGGCAAGAGGGAAAGCGACTATCGGGGTGATTTTTTGATGTTTGTCCGGGTTTTATCGCGCCGCAGCGTCACGGGCATGGGTAATGAAGCGTGCAATGGCCTCAGGGTCCTTGATGCCGGGGGCTTTTTCCACGCCTGAGGAAACATCGACAGCGGGAGCACCTGTCGTACGAATGGCCTGTGCAACGCTATCCACATTCAGCCCGCCCGCCAGCATCCAGTCGAAAGGGGGCTGCCAGCCGCTCAGTAGAGACCAGTCCAGACGCTGTGCATTGCCGCCTGGCCGTGTGGCGCTCTGAGGGGGGCGGGGTTCAACCAGAATACGCTCCACCGGGCAGGATAGTGGCAGGTCCGCCTGTGTGGCTATGGGGCGTGAGAGCCAGACTGGCAGGCCAAAACGCTGGCGGATGTGCCGGGCGC
Organism: Acetobacter papayae; assembly: GCF_047721125.1. Taxonomy (NCBI): domain Bacteria; kingdom Pseudomonadati; phylum Pseudomonadota; class Alphaproteobacteria; order Acetobacterales; family Acetobacteraceae; genus Acetobacter; species Acetobacter papayae. The sequence continues at coordinate 10,550 of NZ_JBDNWF010000033.1, forward strand.
GTTCATCGGTGGCATAAATTTGCAGGATATCCAGCGGCACATGGCGCAGGGTGTTTTCTACGCTGGCGTCATTCGGTTCCACAAACAGGCCAACACGCTCAGGCCCGCCAACAGTGCGGCGCGACAGGACGGCTGCCTGTTCGGGGGTGACAAAGCGGGGGGAGCGGTCAAAGAAAACAAAACCGATCCAGTCCGCACCGTGCGTGACGCAGGCATCAAAGCCTTCGGCTTCTGTCAGACCGCAGATTTTAACACCTACGGGCATGTTCAGCCTGCCAGTTCCGCCGCAATGGCCGCTGCGGCTGCTGCCGGGTTTGCTGCGCGGGTAATGGGGCGGCCCACGACAATCCAGTCCGCTCCGGCATCGCGCGCCTGAGCGGGAGTCATGATGCGTTTCTGATCCCCCTGATCACTCCCAGCGGGGCGGATGCCGGGGGTGACCAGAACGGGTTTTGTCCCCAGTTCCTGCCGCAGGAGTGCTAGTTCGTGTGCGGAGCAGACCAGACCGTCCATGCCGGAATCCATGGCCAGCGCGCCAAGCCGGAGCACCTGGTCACGCGTGCCGCCGGTAACGCCGGTTTCAGCCAGAGCGGTATCGTCCAGACTGGTCAGAACCGTTACGGCCAGCAGTTCAGGCAGGGCATCCGCTGGAAATGCTTCGTCACAGGCGGCGCGTGCGGCCTGCATCATGGCGCGGCCGCCACTGGCATGGAGCGTGAGCAGGCGCGGCCGCAGGCGGGACAGCGAGCGCACGGCAGAGGCCACGGTATTGGGGATGTCGTGCAGTTTCAGGTCAAGGAACAGGGGCTGCGTGCCCGCAACGTCAGAGACGGCATCAAACCCGGCGGCATAGGCGAATTCCAGCCCGAGCTTGATCATATCCGCATGGCCACCTAGCTCGGATGCCCATTGCCGGGCCTGCGCGGTGTCCTGCGTATCCAGCGCCACGATAAGTTTAGTGTGCCGTGGCGTATCAGACATTGTGGTTCCGTTCGTTTTCCGGTTCGGGGAGGGGAATATGCGGGGTGCCTGCCAGTGTGGGTTCAAGCCGCATGGGGGTGGCCAGAGCCGCCTGGGCCTGTGCAAGCTGGGCTTCAAGCTCGCGCACGTGCTGCTCCGCTTTGCGGGCACGGCGGCGCTGGCGCAGCTCCACCACCCACAGGCAGAACGCACCCAGCAGGAACGCAATGCAGGCCACGCTGAGGGCTAACACCCCTGCGGAGGTCTTCCAGCTATAGGTCAGCAGCCACATGTCCAGAGGGTCCTGATTACTGGCGGTGAACGCCACGAGAACCAGCAGGAACGGCACAACAAGTATCAACCTGATCATGGAGTTGTGGTAGCCTTATCGCCCGGAAAGAACAAACGGAAAGAACAGATGGGCCTCCCTGTTCGCTCCGCTGGCGGGAACAATAACAGTTCCCGGACAATGTGGGGCAGAAAACGCACGGGCCGGGTGTGCCGTTGCACGCAGGCCGCTGTCTGTGCCTTTACGGGCGGGCGTTTCTAGGGTTTTGTGGCCGGGAACTCAATCTGTCCCGCCTGACAAGCGCTGACCTTCCATTATTCGGACCCTGAAATGCTGGTTCTGACACAGGGCGACCCCGCAGGGATCGCGCCGGAAATTACTGCAAAAGCCTGGCATGCCCTGCGTGGGCAGGGGCCTGTTTTTGTGTGGGTGGGTGATCCAGCCCTGCTGGAAGGGCTTGCGCCGGTTAGCGTTATCCACGATCCGGCGCAGGCGGCGGCAGTTTTTGCCCATGCCGTGCCGGTGCTGCCTTTGTCTCTGGCAGTGCCTGCGGTGCCCGGCCAGCCAGATCGCCGCAACGCGCCGTCTATACTGGAGAGTATTCGCCGGGCGGTGGCGCTTGTGCAGCAGGGTATGGCGGATGCGGTCGTGACCAATCCTATCAGCAAGGATGTGGTGCAGGGGCCGGATTTCACGCATCCGGGCCATACCAGTTTTCTGGCCGAGCTTTGCGGGGCGGAAGGGCGCGAGGTTATGATGCTGGCGGGGCCATCGTTGCGGGTGGTGCCGGTAACCGTGCATGTGGCGCTCAGAAAAGCCATTGAGCAGCTAACAGCCGAGCGCATTGTAGAGACGGCACGTACGGTCGCAGCCGGTCTTGCACGGGATTTTGGCCTGACGCATGCGCCCCGTCTGGCGGTGGCGGGGCTGAACCCCCATGCGGGCGAAAATGGTCTGATGGGGGATGAGGAGCAGCGGATCATTATCCCCGCCATCGAAACCCTGCGGGCAGAGGGCTATGAGGTGGCAGGCCCCATGCCGCCGGATACCATGTTTACCCCACAGGCGCGGGCGGCTTACGATGTTGCCCTGTGCATGTACCATGATCAGGGTCTCATTCCGCTCAAGACACTGGATATGGCGCAGGGTGTGAATGTGACGCTGGGCCTGCCCATTGTCCGCACCTCGCCCGACCACGGCACGGCTTTTGACAGGGCTGGGCAAAACAGGGCAGACCCGACCAGCCTTGTCTGCGCCCTGCAATTAGCGGGCAGACTGGCAGACAACCGGCAGAAGGCAGAGGGAAGGAAGACGGCATGACAGCGGCAATACGGCTGGGGGTCAATATCGATCATGTCGCCACCGTGCGGAACGCGCGCGGTGGCGCACATCCTGACCCGGTTGAAGCCGCGCGTCTGGCCGTGCAGGCCGGGGCGGATGGTATTACAGCGCATCTGCGCGAAGACCGCCGCCATATTCGCGATGCCGATCTGCGCCGCCTGCGGCATGAAATTAAAGCTCCGCTCAACATGGAAATGGCGGCCACGGATGAAATGCTGGCCATGGCGCTGGACCTGCTGCCCCATGCCTGCTGTATCGTCCCGGAACGGCGGGAGGAACTGACGACCGAAGGCGGGCTGGATGTGGCTGGGCACGAGGCATCACTGGCTGGGCCTGTGCAGAAACTGGCCGCTGCTGGTGTGCGTGTGTCGCTGTTTGTCGATCCTGATCCCTTGCAGATTGCAGCCGCCGCGCGGATTGGTGCGCAGGTAGTGGAACTGCATACCGGTGCCTATGCCGAAGGCCGCGCAGGTGAACTTGAGCGCCTGCACGCTGCCGCCCGGCAGGCGCTGGCTCTGGGGCTGGAAGTGCATGCAGGCCATGGACTGACTTATGAAAATGTCGGCCCGGTTGCGGCTATTGAAGGGTTGAGCGAACTCAATATCGGCCATTTTCTGATTGGGCAGGCCATATTCGACGGGCTGGCCGCTGTGGTGGTGGAAATGAAGCACCGTATCGCTTTGGGTGCTGCGGCGGGCCGGGGTGCTGGCGTATGACGCAGGAAAACGAAGCTCCGGCTGAATACCGGACACCCCGCGCGCTCATGGTGGCTGTTGTCGGTATGGGGGTGCTGATTGTGGTGGGCACGGCCCTGCTGATTGGCGTGATCCTGCATCGGATGAATGGTGGTGGCCATAAGGCTCCGGCTGGCGTGCCGCTGGTGGAAGCAACGCCTGCTCCCGCAGTGGTAACTGCTCCTACCGGTCCGGGTGCGCCTGTCGTACATCTGCCTTTGGAACCGGGAGAGCGCTTACAGGATCTTACCCGTGTGCAGGATGGGCTTGTGGCCCTGCAGGTGTCTGGCCCGCATGGTGATCGGGTTCTGCTGTGGCAGGTAGGAACCGGGCAGGTGCGTCCGGGGCTGGATACTGCCGTTTCGGCACCCTGAGGGGGTTATGGCGCTTTCTGCTCATGCTTTTATCGGCCCGGTGAATGTTGTCGGGCTGATGAGCGGCACCTCGCTCGATGGGGTTGATGCGGCCCTATTGTGTACGGATGGAGAGCAGGTGCTGGCCCATGGGCCTTCGCTTACACAGCCATACCCGCCGGAACTGCGCGCAAGCCTGCGTGACCTGCTTGACCGCGCTCCAGTGCTGGCGCCGGATGACCCTGAGCTTCTGGCAGCAACCCACGCTCTGAGCCGCCTGCATGCAGAGGCCGTGCTCGAGCTTTGCCGGAGGGCGCCGGATATGCCGCCCGAGCTGGTCGGCTTTCATGGGCAGACCATTCTGCACGCTCCCGCAAGCCTTGCCGCGGGACAAGCCGGTGCAGGGCGCACATGGCAGATTGGTGATGCCGCGTTGCTGTCCGCCATGACGGATCTGCCCGTTATCCATGATTTTCGGAGTGCCGATGTGCGGGCCGGGGGAGAGGGTGCGCCACTGGCTCCTCTTTATCATGCGGCTCTGCTGGCTGGTCAGCCACGCCCTGTGGCCGTAATCAATCTGGGTGGGGTGGCCAATCTTACTCTTGTGCGGGGCAATGGCGCTGTACTGGCCTGCGATACCGGGCCGGGCAATGCACTGCTGGATGACTGGGCCATGCGCCACACCGGGCGGCCATTCGATCAGGATGGGGCGTTGGCCCGCGCGGGCCGGGTGGATAGCGCCTTGCTGGACGCCATGCTGGCCCACCCGTTCTTTGCCCGGCCAGCCCCCAAATCGCTCGATCGGCTCAGCTTTCACGCCCTGCTGGCCCTGCTTGATGGGCTGGGGGCGGCGGATGGAGCGGCGACCCTTACGGCTTTGAGTGCTCAGGCGGTAGCCCGCACGCTTTTGCCGGAACAGCCTGCGGCATGGTTTGTCTGCGGGGGTGGGCGGCATAATCCCGCTCTTATGCAGGCTTTGGCCAATGCGCTGCCTGCACTGGTGCAGGCCGTGGAGGCACTGGGCTGGAAGGGCGATGCGCTGGAAGCCGAGTGTTTTGGCTTTCTGGCGGTGCGCAGCCTGCGGGGGCTACCGCTTTCCCTGCCAACCACAACGGGCGTGCCGACACCGCAGACCGGTGGCCGCCTTACCTGCGGGGGCATTACGCCCTATGGTCGCTCTCCATGGCTGCCGTTTACGCCGTAGCGTGAAACCGCTACCGAAGAGACGGACCGAATCAAGAGAAGGAACTTCCGCATGAAACGTTTCCTGGCCCTGTGTGCCATTCTGCCCGGACTGGGCTGCCTTGGCACTGCCGGTCTTGGTTTGGTGACAACCGCTTCTGCCCAGACGGTTGTGGATGGCAGCATGCCCAAGGCTCCGACACCTTTTGTTTCGGCCTCGCTCAAGGCGCTGCTCAGCCGCGCGCAGGACAAACATGCCGCCGTGCGCCACCTGAGCGTGCATGAAACGGTGGAAAAGAAACAGGTTCTGTGTGGCGAAGTCAGCACCGACCCGTCCACCCCGCCATCTGAAGGCAGCTTCATGAAGTTTGGCGCGCTGGAAGGCGGAGATGGTCCGATCGTTTTCGAAGGGCGGGACATTCCCGCAGCCCTCGATTTCCGGGAAGTCAACCAGTGGATCAACTATGGTGCGGACATGGAAGATCTGGAGGAAATGGGCTGCGTGCCGGAGGGGAGCTACCGCGCTTACAGCGACAAGCTCAACAAGGTGCTTCAGCACCGCAAGGTGGATGGGCTACGCTAGTCCTTACGGGCTCGCTGTAAGGGCCCGCTTTGTGCGGGTCTGCTCCTGCTGGAAAACAGGTGCCTGCAGCGCGCCGGAAGGCGGCTGTGCGAATCCAGCCCTGACTGGCTGATAAGGCGATCAAACCTGTTATCTGCTGAAAAAGACGCGGGATCAGGGGGTGTACACGCTATGCACCATCTGGCTGCAACCCTTGGAAAACCGCCGTTTTGTCAGCATGCTTTCTCACATTGCTGTTATAACAGGACATAACTGGGATGCAAAAGCAACAAAGCTTGCGCGTCTGTCGTAAAATGCAGTGAGCGTGATTGACAGGGGACGGGTTGTTGCGTCATTCCTCTCCTGTTACGCACGAAAAAAACAAAAAGAAGCGATTTTTTGTAATGAAATATCTCAACCTGCTGCTGTTGCTGCCCTTTGTGGGGCTGCTCTGGATGCCGCTCTACGACAAGGCCGACCCGGCCCTGCTCGGTTTTCCTTTTTTCTACTGGTACCAGTTCGCTTGGGTGCCGGTTACATCCGTGATCATCTGGATTGTGTGGAAAAAGGGACATGACGCATGAGCGACATCAATCCGTGGGCGCTTGGCGTCTTCATTGTTTTTTTTGCCGCGACCATCGTCATCGGCTCTTCCATTCAGGTTATCCGCCGCCTGTTCCGCAGCCATAGCAAGGGCAGCAACGCGCAGGAAGAATGGGGCCTGGGTGGGCGTGGGTTTGGTCCGTGGGTCACGTGGTTTCTGGTTGGGGGTGATTTCTACACCGCCTATACCGTTATCGCGGTGCCGGCACTGGTCTATGCGGTGGGGGCTTATGGCTTCTTTGCCCTGCCGTACACGATTATCGTGTACCCGTTCATTTTCCTTGTCATGCCCAAGCTGTGGAAAATCGCGAATGATGGCGGCCACTCAACGGCGGCGGACATCGTACGGGCACGCTTTGACAGCCGCCTGCTGGAAGTCATTGTCGCACTGACCGGTCTTGTCGCGGTCATGCCGTATATTGCGCTCCAGCTTATCGGTATCCGTACCGTGGTGCAGTCGCTGGGCCTGCCGGGCGATCTGCCGCTGATTATCGCCTTCCTGTCGCTGGCTGCGTATACTTGGATGGGTGGGCTGCATGCGCCTGCGCTGACAGCCTTTATCAAGGATATCATGATCTATATCGCGGTTCTGGTCGCGGTTACGGTCATTCCCATGCACACGGGCGGGTATGCTGCACTGTTTTCCAACGTTGCTCCGCATGAAGCGGTGCTGAAGGCGGGACAGGGTCTGCCCTATGCCACGCTGGCGCTGTCTTCCGCCCTTGCTGCGTTCCTGTATCCGCACACGCTTACGGGTATTCTGGCTTCGCGTTCGGCTGATACAATCCGCCAGAACGCGGTTTACCTGCCAGTTTACACCATTGTGCTGGGGCTGATCGCTATGCTGGGCTTCATGGCGCACGCGGCGGGCATTGTCACCACCAACAACTCGCTTGTGGTGCCCATGCTGTTCCAGAAGGTGTTCCCCGCATGGTTCGCTGGTTTCTGTCTGGCTGCTATTGCCGTGGGCGCTCTGGTGCCTGCCGCCGTGATGGCGATTGGCGCGGCCAATCTGGTCACCAGCAATCTGCTGCCTGCACAGTCCAACCCGGTTATGGCCAGCCGGATGACGGCGCTTGTTGTTAAGGTGGGTGCGCTGCTTTGCGTGCTGTTCCTCAATGCCAAGTTCGCCATTGATCTGCAGCTTCTGGGCGGTGTCATCATTCTACAGACCTTCCCTGCTCTTATTCTCGGGCTGACCCGTCTGCGCCTGTCCACCGTTTCCATGCTGGCGGGCTGGATTATTGGTTCCGTTGTTGGGCTGGGGCTGTGCTGGATGGATGGCCTTAAGCCGGTGCACCCCATTAATCTGGGTTTTGTTTCGGGCAATGTTTCTACCGGGCTGCTGTCGCTTGGTGTCAATATCGCCGTGGTGCTGGCCATTTCCCTGCTGAAGCCGGGTCGTGTTCATACTTCGGCTGGTCAGGTTGTTTCAGGCGAGGCCGCCTGAAACAACTTCCGCTTTCAGCGGTGCAAGCATTAAAAAAAGGGGGGAAGCCTAGGCTTCCCCCCTTTTTTGTGACGTCAGGCCAACTCAGAACGGTGAGCGGGTCAGATCCTGAACGGCGCTTTTGGTGTTGTTGATGCGGTCTTTCTCGGTCTTGACCTTGTTCTGCACCTTGTCACGCTCGGTGGTGTATTTGGAACGTTCCTGCTCAACCCGCTTGGAGACATTGCCTGTAGCGGCATCGACGCTGTTGCGTGCGGAGGTTTCGGCGCTGCTCTTGGCGGAGTTCAGCGCGTTCTGGCCGATTTCGCTGGCGGAGGGCAGAAGCTGGGCATTGGCGTCCGCCACGACGAGACCGGAAGCAGCAATGATAAGCGAGGCTACAAAAAAGCGTTTCATAAAATAAGAACTCCTTGTGATACCAGAGGGTTGTAGCGCCAGAAAAGGGCATTGGTGTGACCCTGTAAAGGCGCTTTACCCTTTCTTTATGGCATGGCGGTCATTACCAGCGCGGTTGTTGCGGCCGGTTCCAGCCATCGCCGCCGCCGGGGGGCTGCTGCCAGCCGCCCGGCGGGGGTGGCCTGTGGTCTTCATGCCAGTGCCGGTGGTGGTCGCGCGGTCCACCGTAGCAGCCGGAGAGAAGTAGCATGGCAAAGGCGAGGGGAATGAAGGATGCATGTTTCATGATTTGTATCTCCTGCTCTCTTAACAAAGCATGCAAAGCAGGCAGAAAATCGGCATGTTTTAGGCTGTAAGGCCAAAAAAATAGCCTGCCCGCTTTCCGGTAAGGGAGCAGGGCAGGCTGGGTTTTAATCGCAGGGAACGCCTGAGGGTCAGGGTGTGCCGTGAAGCATGGACGCAAGCAGGTCGTTCACCTGTGTTGCTTTTTCCATCTGTGGCATGTGGCCTGTCTGGGGCAGGCGGGTCACGGTTATGGAGGCGGGTAGCCCCTGAGTCGCTTCGGGCGAGAGGATTTTATCAGCCTCGCCCCAGATCACCTGCACCGGACCACCGAACGTGCTCAGCACATCGCGCAGGCTGTCTTTCTGCTGCCCGTTCGGGAAGCAGGCTGCCGCAATGGTTTCAAGACCCTGTTTGGCACCATCAAGGCGTTTGAAACGGATAATCCCTTCCACCATGTTGCGGGTGATGAGCGAGGGATCATTGACCAGCAGAGCCAGCACGGGTTCGAGCGTTTTGCGCCGGTCAGCGGTAATGAAGCCTTCAATAAACTCCATGTTGATGTCCGGCCCCAGCCCGGCAGGGGCAATCAGGCCCAGCGAGGCTACCTTGTCGGGGTGAGCGCGGGCCAGCTCCAGCGCAATGGCGCCACCCAGGGAGTGGCCCACCACATGGGCGCGTTCGATGCCCAATGTTTCCAGCAGCCGGGCGGTTATGGCAGCCAGTGCCGCCGGTGTGCCGTCGCTCACCTGTTTGGTGGAGCCGCCATGCCCCGGCAGGTCGAAGGCGACAACCCGCTGCTGTGCCGCCAGTACATCTTGATTAAGCAGCCAGTTTGTCAGGTCGCCGCCAAAACCATGGATCAGCAGCACGGGCATTCCGTCGCCTTGTCCCATGTCCTGTACCTGCAGGCTCAGCCCATCGACATCAATCAGGGTGGGGCGGGCCTGCTGGGTGCTGGCATCGTCCTGTCCATCCGATGCGCTGAACGTGCTCTGGAACTGCTCGATAAAAGCGTCGATCTCGGCATCACTGGTGCTGCCTTCGGCCAGCACGCCAATGAGCGCGCCCACGGGAAGGGTTTCTCCTTCCGAGGCCACCTGCCTGCGCAGCACGCCCGAAGCCGGGCTTTCATAGCCGTTGGTGATCTTGCTGGTTTCGATATCCGCAATTTCCTGCCCGGCTGAAACCGTGCTGCCGGGTGTGACAGACCATCCGGCCAGTTTGCCTTCTGTCATGGCCAGACCGAATTTGGGCATGGTGATGGGGGTAATGACAGTCATGATCAGGCCTCCTGCCGGGCTTTGTACCCCATGACGGAGCGGACAGCGGCTTCGATCCGTCCGACATCGGGCAGGTAGAGTTTTTCAAGAACAGTTGCGAAAGGCACGGGCGTATGTGGCGGCGTGACACGGCGGATCGGCGCCTTGAGGGCATCGAACGCCTCTTCCGCCACTAGGGCCGCGACATCGGTGGCCATGTTGCAGCGCGGGCTCGATTCATCCACGATAACAAGCCTGCCGGTATCAGCTACGCAGTCCAGAATAGTCGCACTATCCAGTGGCGATGTGGTGCGCGGGTCTATGACCGTGCAGGAAATGCCATCCTTTGCCAGCCGGTCTGCTGCCTCATTGGCAAAACCCACCATACGGCCAAAGGCCACAAGAGTGACATCATCACCCTCGCGCGTCAGGTTCGCCTCGCCAAAGGGGATGGTGTAGGTCTCGTCCGGCACTTCCTCCTCATCATCATACATCACCTTGTTTTCAAGGAAGATGACCGGATCATCATCGCGGATGGCTTCGATCAGCAGGCCCTTGGCTTCGTAGGGGGAGGACGGCACAACCACCTTAAGCCCCGGAATATGGGTAAAAATGGGATACAGCGCCTGACTGTGCTGGGCAGCAGCATTGAAACCCGCCCCATACATGGCCCGGATAACCAGCGGAGTGCGTGCCTTGCCGCCAAACATGTAGCGGAATTTGGCGGCCTGATTCATGATCTGGTCCAGACAGCAGCCGACAAAATCGACAAACATCAGTTCCGCCACCGGGCGCAGGCCCGTAGCCGCCGCCCCTGCTGCCGCCCCGATATAGGAGGCCTCGGTAATGGGGGTATCTAGCACGCGCTCTGGGCCGAACTCGGTATAAAGCCCTTTGGTGACACCCAGCACGCCGCCCCATGCGTCTGTCACGCCTGATGTGCCGCCCTGTCCGCCTGCCACGTCCTCGCCCATCAGGATGACGCGCGGGTCACGCCGCATTTCCTGCCGCAGGGCTTCATTGATCGCCTGCCGAAAGCTTTTTTTTGACATTGGAGTCTTCCTGTTTTCCTGAAATCTGTTTTATCCGGCGGGATCAGTACGAAACGTACACATCGCGCATCAGGTCTTCCTGTTCGGGCAGGGGGGCTGCCTTGGCGGCCTGCACGGCGGCATCGACCCGGCTACGTACAGTACTGTCGATATCATCGAGGCTTGCGCCATCCAGCAGACCTGCCCCCGTGGTGCGTGTGCGAAAGCTGCTGAGGCAGTCATGGTTCATGCGTTGCTGGGCGACTTCATCACTGGCGCGGTAGGACATGGCGTCCCCTTCGAAATGGCCGTACCAGCGTGCCAGATGCACATGCAGCATCACCGGCCCCTTGCCCGAGCGCGCATGGGCGATGGCTTCTCCTGCCGTTTCGTAAACAGCAAAGAAATCCGTGCCGTCACACTCAAAATAGGGCATGCCAAATCCGGCGGCCCGGTCTTTCTGGGTGCCCGCACAGGCATAGGAAGCCCCTGTGGCCTCGCCGTAGCCATTATCCTCGCATACAAAAACTGCAGGGAGTTTCCACACACTGGCCAGATTCAGGCTCTCGAGCGTGGTGCCTTCGTTGGAGGCGCCATCGCCATAGAATGCTACGGCAACGCCATCGGTCTTCAATAGCTTGTGTGAGAGTGCGGCCCCACAGATCAGCGGTGGCCCGCCGCCTACGATACCGTTGGCCCCCAGCATGCCCCGCGCCAGATCGGCAATATGCATGGAGCCACCCTTGCCCCGGCATACGCCCGTGCTGCGGCCGTAGATTTCGGCCATCATGCCTTCAACTTCCACGCCCTTGGCAATGCAATGGCCATGGCCGCGATGCGTGCTGGCAATGGTGTCGCTTTCTCCCAGATGCGCGCACACCCCCACGGCCGAGGCTTCCTCGCCGCAATAAAGGTGGACAAAGCCGGGAATTTCTCCCGTGGCGAATTCGGTATGCAGCCGTTCCTCGAATTCGCGGATTGTCCGCATCGAACGATAGGAGTGCAAAAGAATATCCCGTGCGATCTGCATGGTGTTGTCTCCGGCCTGCCATCTTGCGATGGACCAAGAAAAATGCTGGCGGAGCAGTGTGGATTTTTGAAAAATGCCTGTATTGCGCCGCCGTGTCCGTAAAGGGAACATCTTGCCCGGCAGGCGGTAAAGCCGTGCCGGGTCGGACGTAACAGGGATGTGACGCGACGCGGGCTTATTTGTCGCTGTTATGACACATATAAGGAATGAGGATGATATAACAGCGTGGACAAGGCAGGAGAGGGGGCGAGTATGACCCGTGTTACCGTGTCTGATAGTCAACTGGCGGTGTTATCCGCCCGGCTGCGACCCTCGTGGCTGCGCTGTGCCAATGACTATAACCTGCCCGCCAGCGCCATTTCTCTCGATACTCTGCTCTGTGCCGCGGAACTGCGGCAGGCGCGGGCACGCATGGGGGTGACCATGCGAATCTGCGACCCGGAACTGGATCGCCTGCAGGCGATTGTGTCCACACTGGATTATAATGTGCTGCTGGCCGACCCGCAGGGCATTGTGGTGGCGCACAGGGGAGACGCCCCGCAGGAAAAAGGCTGCCGTCGCTGGCATTTGTGGTCGGGTGCGAACTGGAACGAGGCCCGTGTGGGCACCAACGGCATAGGTACCTGTCTGGTGGAGCAGGTGCCTGTAACCGTGCACCGCGAGCAGCACTGGAGTATGGACCTGCGTTATCTGAGCTGTTCCGCCGTGCCGTTTTACGGGCCGGATGGGCAGCTGGCCGGTGCGTTGGATGCCAGCTCAACCCGCCCGGACCCCTCGGAGCGTATCAGCACCATGATGGAAGCCGTGCTGATTGATGCGGCCCGCCGTTTGGAGCGGAGGAGTTTTCTGGAGGCTTTCCGCGCCCATACCGTTATCCTGATGGGCGAGGGGGCTGGTATTTCCCTTCCCATGGTGGCGCTGGATGAGTCGCGCACCATTGTGGGGGCCACGTTTGCCGCGCGCCGTCTGCCGGGGCTGGGTGATCTGGAAAACCACTGCGTACGGTTTGATCTGGGCTCTCAGGCAGCGCTGGCTTCGGGGTTTGAGGAAGCCGAACGGGGCGTTGTGCAGGGGGCGCTGGCGATGTGTCAGGGGCGGGTAACGGCTGCGGCCACTCTGCTGGGTATCAGCCGCTCCACCCTGCACCGCAAAATCAAGGCCATGGGCGGGCGCAGCAATCTGGCCCGCATGACAGCCCGCTCGGCCCTGCAGGCGCAGGAGCGGCGCGTTTCGGCGGTGCAGCCGTAAAGTATCAGGCCTTGCAGAGTTCTGGCGTGGAAAGTGGCAGCGGAAAGAGGTGGTCATACGCCAGATTGAAGAGAAACGCGTAAACCAGATAAAACCCGGCCAGTGAGAGTGTGAGCGGCAGTGAGGCTAGAATGGACAGGCCGCAATACGCCGCAATGGCAGGCAGAAGAATGACCTGCAACCCGGCTTCGAACCCGATGGTATGCACTACGCGCGTCAAAGTCGTTTTATGGGTGGTTGCCCGCCAGCGTAGCATGATGTGGTCGAACAGCAGGTTGTAGAAGAAATTCCATGTTGTAGCGGTTATGGCGCTGCCAATGCCGATCACACCCATGGCGCTTTCATGCAGGCCGAACAGAGTGCTGCCGCAGGGAATGACAATGGACAGGGCTACCAGTTCAAACAGCAGCACATGCCGCAGGCGATCCGCGCCGGTGCGCAGGCCGTGGCTGGTTTCTTCAGCAGGAATTGGGGCGGAGGGTGCTTGTTTCATGGAGGTGTTGACGCCGTTTCGTGTTGACATGGGCGCAACCTATCTTTTTCTCTGGGTTTACAAAGATAGAAACCATCTGGAAAACAGATAGATGAATGTCTCGCTCGAACAGTTGGAAGCCTTTGTCGCAACAGTGGAGAGCGGCTCCTTTTCTGCCGCGGCTCGCTCTTTGGGACGAGCGCAGTCCGCTATCAGCACGCATGTGGCCAATCTGGAAATTGATCTGGGTGTGACGCTGTTTACGCGCAGCGGACGTGTGCCGCAGCTGACAACGGAAGGAGAGCGGCTGTTGCGCGAGGCCCGCGTGGTGCTTGAACGGCGAGAGCACCTGATAGGCGTTGCCCGCTCCATGGGGGATGGGGTGGAAAACCGGCTGGTTGTCGCCTTGGACGAACTCTATCCAGAATATGTTCTGGGGCCGATTTTTTCAGAATTTTCCAAGGTTTTTCCGCATGTCGAGGTCGAACTTCTTTTCCCTCTGATGGAAGATGTCGGGCATCTGGTGCTCGAAGGCACGGCCCAGCTTGGTGTGATGTGGCAGCAAAGCCGTATGCCGGCAGATCTGTCGTTCAGGACAATCGGGCGCACGGAATTGCTGCTGGTGTGCGGGCGGGATCACCCTCTGGCGCAGGGCGGGCCGGTTTCATGGGAGGATCTGAAGCGCTATCGCCAGATTTTGGTGGCATCGCGTGGGCAGGAGCGCGAACGCCAGCATTTGCGGGTTGCGGGTGAGGTCTGGTGGGTGGAGAGCTACTGGGTCATTCTTGAAATGGTCAAACATGGCGTGGGCTGGGCTTTTGTGTCCGACCATGTTCTGGCCTCTTCCACCACCGCGCCGGATATTGTCACGCCGGAACTGGCGTTTGATGCCGGAGGGCGGCAGGTGCCCATGGCGGTGGTGTGGCACCGTAAGCGCCAGAGCGGCATGGCCATGGACTGGCTGAAAAACCGCCTGTGCGATAGGCTGATTCTGGAAAGATCGCCTCCTGTGCGGGTATTGGACGCGGAGCTTAAAAAATGACACTCAGTGTCAAAATTCACATGGATGTGATGAGCAGGGTGATTGTCTGCCCAGTCATGACTGTATAACACCGTATACGAACAACAGGCCTAAATTAGTCCTGTTTCCTGTCAGATTATGGAGCCTGTCCGTGTCCGTAACTCAAGAACCTCCCTTTAAAGCCCGTTATGAAAATTACATCGGTGGTGAATGGCGCGCGCCTGTAAAAGGGACGTACATGAAAAACACCACCCCGATCGACGGGCGTGTGCTGTGCGAAGTGCCCCAGTCCACGGCTGAAGATATTGAGCTGGCACTGGATGCCGCGCACAAGGCCTTCAAAAGCTGGGCGCATACCTCCGTTGCTGAACGCGCGGCCATTCTGCTCAAGGCTGCCGACCGGATGGAAGCCAACCTCGACCTGCTGGCCCGCGCCGAGACGTGGGATAACGGCAAGCCCGTGCGCGAAACGCTGGCGGCCGATATTCCGCTGGCCATTGACCATTTCCGTTATTTTGCTGGCTGCATCCGCGCGCAGGAAGGCACGCTCAGCGAAATTACGGATACCACCATCGCCTATCATTTCCACGAGCCGCTTGGCGTTGTGGGGCAGATCATTCCGTGGAACTTCCCGCTGCTGATGGGCTCATGGAAGCTCGCACCCGCTCTGGCGGCTGGCAACTGCGTGGTGATGAAACCTGCTGAAACCACGCCTGCCAGCATTCTGGTGCTGATGGAATTGATCGGCGATCTGTTCCCGCCGGGCACGCTTAACATTGTTAACGGTCTGGGCCGTGATGTCGGGGCCGCTCTGTCCACCAGCCCGCGCCTTGCCAAGATCGCCTTTACCGGCTCCACCCCCACCGGCAAGATGATTGCTCATGCTGCCGCCGAAAACCTGATCCCGGCCACGCTGGAACTGGGTGGCAAGTCTCCCAACATCTTCTTTGCCGACATCATGGACCAGGATGACGATTATCTGGACAAGGCGATTGAAGGCTTCACGATGTTTGCCCTCAACCAGGGCCAGATCTGTTCCTGCCCCAGTCGCGCACTTGTGCATGAATCCATCTATGACCGGTTTATCGAGCGTGTTCTGCCGCGTGTGAAGGCGATCAAACAGGGTAACCCGCTTGATCCTGAAACCATGATGGGGGCTCAGAACTCCGTCATGCAGCAGGAGAAAATTCTCGAATATATCGCTATCGGCAAGGAAGAAGGCGCGGAACTGCTGGCAGGTGGTGGCAAGCCTGATCTGGCGGGCAGCCTGAATAACGGGTACTTCGTGCAGCCGACGGTGTTCCGTGGCCATAACAAGATGCGTATCTTCCAGGAAGAAATCTTCGGGCCGGTTCTGGCAGTCACGACGTTCAAGACCGAGGAAGAAGCGCTGGCTATTGCCAACGACACGCCGTTTGGTCTGGGTTCTGGCGTGTGGTCGCGCAATGCCAATATCTGCTACCGCATGGGGCGTGGGCTTGAGGCCGGGCGCGTGTGGGTCAACTGCTATCACGTCTACCCGGCTCATGCTGCCTTTGGCGGTTACAAGAAGTCTGGTATTGGTCGTGAGACACATAAAATGGTGCTCGAGCACTACCAGCAGACCAAGAACATGCTGGTCAGCTACAGCGAAAAGAAGCTCGGCTTTTTCTGAGCTGAACATGGTGGGCGGGGAAGAGCGCGCCCCGCCCACCATGACTTTGACTCTGCCCCTTGAACGGAATTTGTAACAGGCTATGGCGACAAAATCAGAAATCCTCATCGTTGGCGGCGGTGTCGCGGGGCTGGCATTGGCAACCCGGTTGGGAGAAACGCTCGGTAAACGCGGCGAGGCCCGTATTACCCTGATCGACAAGAGTTTCTCCCATGTCTGGAAACCCATGCTGCACTGTTTTGCGGCTGGCACGGTCCAGAACGAGAATAACCGTATCAGCTTCATGTCGCAGGCCAGCCGGCATTATTTCGATTTCTGGCCGGGTGAGGTGATCGCGGTGGATCGCGAGAACCGCAAGGCCGTGCTTGGCCCGGTGCAGTCCACGGACGGTACGGTGGTGCTGGAAGAACGCACGGTGGAATACGATGCGCTGGTGCTG
This sequence comes from Acetobacter papayae, assembly GCF_047721125.1. Classification (NCBI taxonomy): domain Bacteria; kingdom Pseudomonadati; phylum Pseudomonadota; class Alphaproteobacteria; order Acetobacterales; family Acetobacteraceae; genus Acetobacter; species Acetobacter papayae. The sequence goes on from NZ_JBDNWF010000033.1 coordinate 26,859, forward strand.
GCCATAGGTAGCTGCGCGAATGATTTTGGCACGCCGGGTGTGGCGGAGCATTGCCTGTTCATCGACAATCTGGTTGAGGCAAACGGCTTTAACGAGAAATTCCGCCTTGAACTGCTCAAGGCGTTTGCCGCCAACAAGGAACTGGATATCGCTATTGTCGGCGGCGGTGCGACCGGCACCCAGCTTGCGGCGGAACTGCACAAGGCGCTCGACCTCGTGCGCTTGTACTCATTCGAGGGGAATCCCCCGCGACTCAAAATCACCCTGCTGGAAGCGGGCGCGCGCATTCTGCCAGCCTTCCCTGAACAGGTATCGGAAGCCGCACGCAAGCAGCTTGAGCATATTAAGGTGGAAGTGCGCACAGGCGCGCAGGTTTCCGGGGCAGATGCGGGCGGCTTCATGCTCAAGGATGGCAGTTATGTGCCCGCAACGCTGCGCGTATGGGCCGCAGGCGTAAAGGCTCCCACTGTCACAACCCGTTTCGGGGGGCTTAGCCTCAACCGTTCTGGTCAGGTGATTGTGCAGCCGAACCTGCGGTCGGTGGATGACGAGCGGATTTTCGCCATGGGTGACTGCTCGTTTATCAGCGATGAACCTTTGCCCCCCACGGCGCAGGTCGCCCGGCAGCAGGCTCATCATCTCGCCCGCCATCTGCCTGCGCTGATTCGCAATGGCACGGAGGTGCCGCACTGCGTCTTCCGCAACAAGGGCGCTATTGTCGCGCTGGGGGATTATAACGGTTGGGGCACCTTGCCCGGCGGCACTGTTTTCGGCGGTGGCATGTTCAAGGGCCTGTCCGCGCGGCTTGGGCATCTTATGCTGTATCGTCAGCATCAGGTGGAGCTGTACGGATTATACCGTGGACTTCTGTCCTGCCTGGCAGACTGGATCGATGCGCTGGTTAAACCCTCAATCCGTCTGGATTGAGGGCACCCGCTACGCGTTTTCCAGAATGCGTGCCTGCAAGGCCATGACCTTGCGCATGATCGGCACGAGAGACGGACGGCCTTTAAGCCGTATCCATTCATCAATTGCGGTACGAAAAGCGGCAATGCCTGAGCGTGCCGCCACACGGGCCGCCAGCATGCAGTCAGGTTGGTGGGTCAGGTGGTGCGAAAGTGCCTCGGCCAGACTGTCTTCCCACTGTGCGTATTTACGCAGGCTGACAGGCAGCAGTGCCGGTGTGCGTTCAATCAGATAGACAAACGCATAGGCTTCAGGCTGGGTGCGCGCCATATGCGGCACCACAGCTTCCAGTGCCGAACAGAGCATGGCCTGTGGGCTGGTTCCGGGTAGGCACCCCGCCACATGCGCGCGCAGGACATCGGTCATCTGCTGTGCCCAGGCCGTGACGATATCCGCCTTGGTCGGAAAATAACGAAATAACGTGCGGCGCGAGACCCCGGCCACCTGAGCGATTTCGTCGGTGGTAGTTTCTTCAAAGCCCTTGGCCGCCAGCAGGGCCATGGCTGCACTAATCAGTGCGTTATGCGTTTCCTGCCGCCGGGTCTCCCGCCGTGACAGAGGAATATCCTTCTCTGGTGCTTCCACAGGGGGAGGCGCTGTGTGGGGCTGAGGGGAAGAAGGGGGGAAGGGCAACGGTCTCGCGCTCCGGGTTCACTATAGAATGCGGACAGTATGCAAAGGCTTCTGCCTTACCCGTCCGGATGGCTGCATCAGATGCAGGGAACAGGCGGCAAGCCTGCTCCAGTGCCTGATTATGTACCTGATCCCTCGCTAGATGGGAAACCCGGCCCGATTCCGCCATTGGTCGGGGGCGGGAGAATCGGTTTGCACGGGTCTATGTGATTGAAGTGGTTTAATTTTTCGGAGTTTTCTGGGGTATTTTGTGT
>NZ_JBDNWF010000034.1:0-27151 GCF_047721125.1 Acetobacter papayae
CTTGTAGGCCGTTGCGATTCACCTCAGTTTTTCCGAAAACAGCATGGTTACAGAATTTGAAGTGGTGGAGCGGAAAGCGATGAAATATCTGCCGCACAAGGCATGGCCGCCGCAGTGTGTAACGGCGATATTTTCTTATCGTTTCGACGGTTACCGAACTATCTCGCCAAACGATAGTTTCGAAGGGCTGAATGCACGGAGTTGCCGTTCGGGCCAACTGTAGCTGTATGGCTAGCTTAATCAGGCATGTAGAAAGCATATAGAATGAAAAATGGATGTATGCCCTTAATCTTTCTATTCCTGATTATGACCGGGGCAGCCTAGGCGGCAACGCCATCTTATGATGTTTATGGATCATGGTTGGTTGCATGCGACAATGTTTTGACCTGCGAAACCAAGGGGTTTGTGCAGGGTGATGACGATGTCATTTCGACCACGCCCAACAACAGGCCAATCAACGGATCGGTTGACCTGCGTTTTATTCGTGATGCCGGACCGGATGGTGTGATTGAAGCGCGGCTGAGCGCCGGGTTTCCCTTTGAACTGGCGGATCTGCGTGTGGACGGTAAGCCGTTGTTGCTGGACCGTTCGGCATGGGCACTCAATACACGGGACGGAATCACGATCCTGTCTGGAAAATGGCCTGAGGTCGTTGTTGCGTTTGTGGCGCAGTTGCGTGACGGGACAATGCTGCAGGTACGTGATGGGATTGTGCTATTGAACGGGTTAAGTGCTGCAGCGTTGCACATGGATGACCGACAGGGAAGATTGGGCGGTGTAACGGCATTGATCCGCACGGGGGCAAAATCAGCCAGCGCGGTGCCTCCCGCACCATTACTGCCGCCCGCTCCATCCACCCATGGCTCTATCGCTCTTGGCCGTAGAGAGCAGGCCCACTTGATAGCATGGACAGAAAGAACGCAGGCTAAGCTCTTAAAAAAGCAGAGTTGTGGTAGCCTGAATAAAGGAACTGATAGCCTTCTGGAAACAGGGGTTTACGGGTTGGACAAGAACAATGCGCTTATCTTGTTCGGGTGTTCGATGGCGGCATATCAGGGGGCGTCCTTGGTTTTTGTCGTCCCGCGCACCGGCAATGGCCAACCTGAGCCCGCCAGCCTGCCAAGTCCCGTCCTGATCAAGGGGGACACAGGCGATGAAGGAAGTATTGTGACAAGCCTTGATTTTGACGTGGCAACTGGAACTTTTACGGACTTTTACAAAGGTATGGGTCTGGCTTATTGCGGTGCTTCTCATGAATGGCGGTGGGATGGCCACCATTTCGTTCTGACGAGGATGACTTTTCAGGCTGGCTGTGGTGGCAGCATGTCGGGTGACTGGCCTGTTCTTTACCGATCGAAGGCCCAGTAAAACGCGTAGCAGAAGGAATGGCTCTGTTTATGTCTTGCTACGAATGCGTGCAAACCATCCTGATTTTTTTGAGGGGTGAGGATAAACCTGAGTGCCTGCAAGAGATTCAAGGCGTGCGCAATTCCAGACACCGTCGTCTATGGCTTGTTGGAGCATGGCCAATGTGATGCATTCGGATGTCAATTTGAGGGCTGGTTTGCCCATCAAAAGTTGCCAGATCAGAAATCGAAATAAAGCAAAGAGGATCATAGGAATAATTAATAAAACTTGCGTTTCATCACTAGAGTATCGACGTAAATCAAAATCGCCCACATCGATTGGAAATGTTTCGAAATAAGAGTCCATGAAGTAAAGGGTGTCAATTCCATCAATGCCGAGATCTTCTGCTATTCTTGTTGATGGTTGAATTTCTTCTTCGGAAAGTTTTTCTGTATCAATCAAGAATTCCTTAAGTTTTTCTGAAATAATCAGCATCTGGAAAATCCTGTCTTCAGGCTTAACCAACTGGAGTGTGCTAGCAGATGGCAGCCGGTTCAATGCCTCGGCGGGTGTCAGGGTGTTGCATACAGTGGGTTAAAGGTCTTGCTCCGTTCTGGCTTTGTGCTGGTGGTGGAAATGGAATCGCCATGACGGGGAAAAATTGATATTGGACGAAGCAGCCATAATAGAACAGGGGCTGTAATGTTATCCGCCGAGGGGCAGACGATACTGGATGTGATCTCTCATTTCCATCAGCGGTTGCGGGTGGTATCCGGCTCTGGGCTGTTGGTTGGCTGTGGCATGGGTTGGCGCGCAGGCGTGCCGCATAGGGCCTGTGCATGAGTCCTGTTTCGGCGGGTGAGGCCGCTCAACACCCTGTTCGCGCGCGTTTGCGTATCCTGCATGCCTATAAGGTGTATCTGCCTGATGTCGAGGGCGGTGTGCCTTCGGCCATCCGGGCGCTGACAGCCCGCATGGCAGCACGCTGCCAGTCTGCCATTCTGGCCACAAGGCGGTGGGGCACGCCCCGCACGATTATTGTGGACGATATTCCGGTTACGCGCTCACTCGCATTGATGACGCTCCGCTCGCTGCCACTGGCCCCGCTTTATCCGCTGGCCCTGCTGGCCAGAGCCCGCAAGGTGGATGTGGTGGCCCTGCACACGCCGTTTCCGTTGGCGGATGTGCTGACAGGCCTGTATTTTCCGCGGCGCTGCGCCCTCATTGTTCACTGGCATTCCGATGTCGTGCGCCAGAAATGGCTGCTGCGGCTGGTGGCCCCGCTCATGCGCCGGACAGTGCAGCGCGCTGACCGTATTCTGGTTTCCAGTGCGCCCATGGTCACGCATTCGCCCTTTCTGCGCCCTCTGGCGGATAAGTGCGAAATTGTGCCTTTCGGCACGGATTTGACCTACTGGCCCCGCCTCAATACAAAAGAAGAACAACGGGTTGCGGCCCTGCGTAGGCAGTATCCACGTTTGGTCGTCACCACGGGGCGGCTGGTGTCTTACAAGGGGTTCGATGTGCTCATCGAGGCCTTTTCCTCAGTAAACGGTCAGTGCGTGATTGTGGGCGAAGGTCCGCTGGACAAGCAGTTGCAGCAGCAGATTGACGCACTGGGCCTGCAGGACCGGGTGCATCTGGTGGGGCGGCTTGAGAGAGACGAATTGAAGTGCATGCTCCACGCGGCCCGGATTTTTGCCCTGCCTTCCATCAGCCCGGCGGAAACCTTCGGCATTGCCCAGATGGAAGCCATGGCTTGCGGTCTGCCAGTGGTTAACACGGATGTGCCCACGGGCGTGCCATGGGTGGCCCGCCACGGGCATGAAGGCCTGACCGTGCCAGCCGGTCAGGCAACTCCGCTAGCGCAGGCACTCAGCACCCTGCTGGATGATGACACCCTGCGGCTGCAAAGCGGCAAGGCAGCAGCGACGCGGGCTGCCGAGCTGTTTGATGAGCGGCAGTTCATTGAAAAAACATACCGGATTTATGAAACAGAGGCTCAACGGGCAAAGGAGCGCCTGTCCGCCACCCGCGCGCCCGGCATTGTAAACAAGACCACCGAACACAGGACCGATACTTATGGCCACTGAAAGCATCGTCGATAAGCTGACGCATTACAGCGAGCTTTCCTATATCCTGTGGAAGAAGGAGATCAAGGTTCGCTACAAAAACAACTTCTTCGGCTATCTGTGGTCGCTGGCCAATCCGCTGTCTTTTGCGCTGGTGTTCTATTTTGCGTTCAATGTCGTGTTCAAATCCGGGGAGAAGAACTTTGTTCTTTTCCTTATTTCCGGGCTGTTTGCGTGGCAGTGGATAGCAAACTACATTATCGGCTCATGCAATGTGTTTGTCTCGAACGGCAGTATCATTAAAAAATCGCTGTTCCCCCGCATTGTCCTGCCACTTTCTCTGTGCATGCAGGATGGCTTTCATTACGTGATGTCTATTCCGGTTATTGCTGTTGCCAGCCTGTATTATGGCGTGCCGTTCGGCCTGACGACACTGGCCGGTATTGTGCTCATATCCGTTGCCCAGTTCCTGCTCCTGTTCGGGATCGGTTTGGCCATGGGCACGGCTAATCTGTTCTTCCGGGATATGGAAAAGCTGGTGGGTATTCTTCTGAACATTCTGTTCTATGTCACGCCGGTTCTTTACCCCATGACGAAAATACCCGAACAATACGTCAAGTTCATTCTGCTTAACCCGTTTGCACCCCTTATCAATGCGTGGCATGCCCTGTACCTCGAACAGAGGATTGACCTGTACAATGTTGGCCTGACCTATGCGTATGCCGTGGTCAGCCTGATTGTCGGTCTGGTCATTTACCGCCGCATGGTCTGGCGCTTTGCCGAAGTGCTGTGAGATAACGACATGACAGCGATCCTTTTCGAGAATGTAACCAAGACATTCAGCCCCCATGGCCCGCATACCGGCGGGTTGAAAAACCTGCTTCTCAACGGCTTTCGGGGGAACCGGCATCAGGCCGAGCCGGTGCCGATCATTACCGATGCGAGCTTTTCCATTCCCCATGGGCAGGCGGTTGCTTTTGTGGGCCGTAATGGCGCGGGCAAAAGCACGCTACTGAGCCTGATTGCGGGGGTTCTGCGGCCCAACAAGGGGCGTGTTGTGGTGGATGGCCGCCTTTCGCCGCTGCTGGAACTGGGGGCGGGTTTTCACCCGGACCTGACCGGGCGCGAAAATATCGAACTCTACGGTGTGGTGCTCGGGTTCGGGCGTCAGGAAATCCGCCAGCATATGGATGCGGTGATCGAGTTTTCCGAGCTGGGTGAACACATCGACCGGCCTGTCCGCTATTATTCCAGCGGTATGCTGGCCCGGCTGGGCTTTGCCGTGGTCTCGCAGCTTGATCCCGAAATCCTGCTGATTGATGAGGTTCTGGCAGTTGGGGATTACAAGTTCGGGCAGAAATGTCTGGATGTGATGCACGGCTTCCGCAAGGCAGGGAAGACCATTGTGTTCGTGTCGCACTCCATGCAGGACGTCGTGAAACTGTGTGACCGCGCCCTGCTGATCGACCAGCACCGCATTGTGGCGGATGGCCCGGCCAAGGATATAGCCCTGCTTTACCAGCCCGACCTTGTCATTGAGCCCACAAAGGAAGAAGCTCAGGGCAACATATAACGAGGAATGAACGGTTTGGTCGTGACTGCATCTGATGCTTCGTGGCGCCCGCAGGGGGCTGTCCGTATTGTCGCACGCGATATCTGGCGGCGTGATGCGATTGGCAATTTCTGTTTCCAGATAGCCGATCTGCTGCGTGCGGCCGGGGTCGAGGCCGTGCTCTATGCGGAAAATTTCAGCCCGGATGAGGATATCAGGCCTCTGGCTGATGTGTTCACCCAGACCGCTCCAGCCGATATCCTGTTCTATCATTTTTCCATTGAAGACCCCGCTTTCGAGGCGCTGTCGCAGCTTGCCTGCGCCAGAATCCTGTATTTCCACGGCATTACTCCGGCCCGGTTTTTCACTGATAGCGACCCCCATACCGAAGGGCTGGTGTCACGCGGCCTGAACCAGCGCCCGCTGGCCCGCCATTTTGATGTGCTGATGGCCAATTCACGCACCACCGCCGCCTGCCTGATCGAAGGCATGGGGCCAGAGGCTCCGGCTGTGGAGCAGGTGCTGGCCTGCCCGCCGGTGCTGGGGCTGAACCGCTGGCAGAATATTGTGGCAGAACCGGCAGATGTGCCCCAAAGCCCCCGGCTGCTGCTCTATGTCGGGCGGCTGAGCCCGCATAAGGGGGTGGATGACCTGCTGGAAATTTTCGCGCATCTGGCGCGGCTGGACCCCGATGTGCATCTGGCCATTGTGGGGGGCGGCTCTGCCGAGCAACTGGCGCGGCTGGCGGACATTGCCCGCGGCGCAGGCGTGGCGGAGCGCGTTACGTTTCTGCAAAATGTTACCGATGGCGTTATCAAGGCTCTTTACGAGCGGTGCGATGGCCTGATCTCATGCAGCCAGCATGAAGGATTCTGTGTGCCGATTGCCGATGCCATGCTGCTGGACAGGCCGGTTTTCTGCCGCCCTGACCCCGCCATGCTGGAAGTGGCGGGCGATGCTGCCGTGATTTTGCCAGACGGGCAAGATGCACAGGCCAAAGCCCGGCTTATTGCCGATACGCTGGCTGATACCGCCCGTCTCAGCGCCCTTGCCGCCAGCCGTCAGGCGCGGCGCGCAGCACTGGCACCGGGGCTTGAAGGGGCGATTATCTGGCAGGCGCTGCGGCAGGCCCAGCCCTGAGAGGGGAGCAGCCCCAGAAGGGACGCAAAGAGGTGGCGCGGCACCCTGCCGCAACAGCCTGACGGTACGGACGTAAGGACAGGGGAAGCAGGTTTGAAAGTCGCATTCAATACATATCCGTGGGCGTTCTGCTGCCCGGGCGGCGGCGAGCAGCAGATTGTGTATTACAGGGACTTTCTCCCCGGTGCGGGGGTCGAGGTCATCCCGCATGATATCTGGGCTCCGCGTCTGGCGGAGGTGGATGCGGTGCATTTCTTCTCGGTCATGGGCGGGTCTTCCGCGTTCTGCGGTTATGTCAAAGCCATGGGCAAGCCGCTTGTCGTCTCGTCCAGCCTGTGGGTTACGCCTGAAACAACCGGGCTGTATCCGATAGACGAAATCAGGCATCAGCTCTCTCTGGCCAATGTGATCGTGCCGAACTCCCACCGCGAGGCGGATGCCCTTTCCTCTGTGCTGGGTCTGCCGCGTGAGCGTTTCATGCCGGTTTATAACGGGGTAGACCCCCTGTTTGCCGAACCCGTGCCCGGAGCGCTGTTCCGTGAGCGGTTTGGTATTGAGGGCGACTTCATTCTCAATGTCGGCAATATCGAGCCACGCAAAAACCAGCTTGGGCTGGTGCGGGCCGCACAGGGGCTGGACCTGCCGGTTATTCTGGTCGGCCATGTGCGTGAACAGGCCTATTTCGATCAGGTCATGGAGGAGGCGCAGGGGCGCGCGCGCTATGTTGGTGCGCTGGCGCATGAAGACCCCGCCCTGCGCTCGGCCTATGCCGGCTGCTCGGTATTTGTCCTGCCCAGCACGCTCGAAACCCCCGGTCTGGCGGCTCTTGAGGCTGCGGCAACAGGCGCGCGGCTGGTGGTGACCGCCGAGGGATCGACGGAAGAATATTTTGGTGACATGGTACACTATGTCGATCACACGGCACCGGACGACATACGCGCCAAAATTCAGGCCGCACTGGCCGCCCCGGTGGCGCCTGCCCTGCGTGAGCGGGTGCTGACACGCTTCTTGTGGCCGCAGGTAGTCAAGGAACTGCGTGCGGTATATGCCGCAGCCATTGGCGGCACCCCGTAAAACAGGCGCATGCCTTACCGCCCCTTATCGTTATCTCAGCAGGGGTAACCCCGGCCCCGCGTTGCGGCTGAAGACGGAATTTTGCAGATGCTGATTTTTCCCCACCACCTTGCTCAGGGCCTGCTGGCCGAGTTTGTTGCCTATCCTCTGGCAACCCGGCGTGAAAAGCGCGAGATCGCCAGCAAGGAAGCCTGGCTGAAGGCGGAAATGGCGCGTCCTTTTGCCGAGCGCCGTCAGCGTAGCCAGAAGGCGCTGGCCGAACTGGTAGGGTGGGCCGGTGTGCATGTGCCGTATTACAAGGACCTGTTCGCCAGCCTGAACTTTGATCCCGCCAAGCTGGAGCAGGATGCAGGCTGGCTGAACGACCTGCCTTACCTGACCAAGGATATTATCCGCGAACAGGGCGAACGCATGATGCGGCAGGACCGCGAAGGCCTGCGGATTCATGGCTGCAAGACCGGTGGTTCCACCGGCGTTTCCGCCATTATCTATTACGATCAGGAGGCGGCTGACTGGTCATCAGCCGTGACGCATTACGCCAGACGCAGCGTGGGCAAGCACCACTTCATGCGCGAACTGCATTTTGCCAGCCGCTTTCCCGAGAAATTTCCGCTCCGGGCGCGGGTTATCGAGCATATCAAGTGCCTGTGCATGAACCGCACCAATATCTTTTTCGATGATTTTTCGCCCGCCAGTCTTGAAGCGATCTGGCGGCAGGTGCGCCGTAACCGGCCGGTGTTGGTGCATGGCCACCCGTCCACGCTCTACCAGTTGGCGCTGCACATGGCCGATGCCCATGGCGGCGGCAAGGCGTTCGATATTTTCGAATCCAGTGGGGAACTGCTCGAGCCCCATCAGCGCCGCACGATCGAAACCGCCCTGCGCTGCCGGGTGGTGGACCGCTACGGTTTGGCCGAGTTCGGGGTGGTGGCCTATGAAGGGCACAAGGGCTCGACATGGCGCGATGTATACGACCCCATAGCCTGGCCAGAAATTGCCGCCGTGGACGGCAGCGATGCCAGCGCCATTGCCCATGAGCGTGGCCAGAGCGGCGAACTGGTGCTGACAGGGCTGAAAAACCGCCTCATGCCGCTTATCCGCTACCGCACGGGTGATCTGGCGGCACTGGGCGAGGAGCCGGACCGGGGCTTTGTGCTGTATGATCTGGTCGGGCGTATTCATGATGTCGTGCGTATTGGCGGCAAGGACTACGCCACCCATTACATTCAGGACATGCTCGACCGTCTGGGCAGTATCCGCGAGTTCCAGATTGCTGTGGGTGGGGCTGTGCCGGTTCTGCGGCTGGTGCTCGAACCCCATGCCACGCGTGAGGAGGTGGAAGCCCGTATCCGCCAGTGGTGGGGGCAGTCCATAGAGCTGGAGTTTATTGATACGACCCAGATCCAGCTACAGGGCGGTCGCGCCAAGTTCCGCCATGTGGTGCCGGCATGATCGGCGTTGCGTTCGCCCCGGGCGATGCGGCGGGGCCGGTTGTTGAGGCAGGCCTGATCCGTTCTTTCACCGCGTCGCAGGTGCGCCGGGTGGATGGACCTGCGCCCGAGGGCATGGCGTTTTTGGTGGTGGTCAACCCGCAGGGCGTGCTGTCGTCTCTGGCCGGGCAGGTTGCGGCACAGGGCGGCAAGGTGCTGCTGCTGGGCGCGCTGGATACCGCTGCTGCTGCTCTGGCCGGTGTGGTGGCCGAACCCCTGCCAGCCGATACCGCTGCGTGGGCGGCCTGCGCGTCCGCCCCCACTTATGGCACAACAGCCAGTGACGGGCTGATCCGCTATGCCGATCACCCGCTTGCCGGGGCATCGCCTTTTCAGGAAAGGCCTCTGCTGCGCTTCGATTTTACCGAGGAATGGAACAATCTGGGCTATGGCCGCATTGAAGGGTCCGGCCAGTGGGGTCTGGCGCAGGGCGCGCGGTGCGATGGCGCAAGCCTGATTGCCGCAGTCAATGTGGGAGGGGAGGACAGGCTGCCTTTCATCACCCTGCATGACCAGACCGCCGGGGGCTCCGTGCTGTGGATAAACCGTGCGGTTGGGCTGGTGGATAGTCTGGAATGGGCGCTGGTCGAGGCGTTTTTCAGCGATTACCGGCCTGATGATCGGCCCTGCCTGCCGCATCTGCGTGAGGCCCCGTACGGGGTTGGCGCAGTTGTGAGCATGCGGCTTGATTGTGACGAGGATATCAAATCGGCTCGTCCGCTGTTTGAGCTGTACCGTAGCCGTGGCGTGCCGTTCTCGCTGGCGGTCAAGACCGCGCAGCCTGCGGTGGAGGAAGACTTCGCCCTGCTGCGCGAGGTGGCGGCGGCTGGTGGGGCCGTGCTGTCGCACTCGGTCAACCACTATGTGCGCTGGGGGGATGATCCCGGCATAGCCTTGCAGGAGGCGGTGGACTCGCGCGCATGGTTGCAGGAGCACCTGCCGCATATTCCCATCCGCCATATGGTGTCGCCCTTCCATCAGACCCCGGTTTTTGTGCCGCCTCTTCTGGCGCAGGCGGGGTATGAAGGTTTTATCGGCGGGGTGGTTTCGGCTGAGCCTGACTATATTCTGGCCCGTGGCGGCATTGTGCCGGGTGCGGCTTTTCCTTTTGTCTCCCACGCGCAGCAATGCATGGTGCATGGAGATTGCCTGCTGGCCGAGGGCGACCCGCTGGCGGTGTACAAGCGGGCGTTCGATGCCGCACTGGCAACATCAGCCATTTTCGGCTTTCTCGATCACCCGTTCTCGCCGCGCTATTCCTATGGCTGGCTTGATGAGGCGCAGCGGCTTCAGGCCCATGCGGCGTTTCTTGATTACATACAGGCCAGCGCACAGCCCGCTGGGGGTGTTTGGTTCGTTAATGAAGACCAGTGCCTTGATCTGGTGCGCCGCCGCATGGCCTGCGCGCTCAATGTGGAAGAGGGGCAGGTGCGGCTGACCGACCCGCTGGCGGGCGACGGGCCGCCGCTGGCGGTGCGCTGGCGTGGTAAAACCCTGTCGGCCACGGAGCTTGGTGCATGAGCAGGCGGGTGATGGTTCTGTTCGGAACCCGCCCTGAATGTATCAAGCTGGCTCCGGTTGTGCGGGCTTTGCGCGCCCGGCCGGACGATTTTCATGTCACGGTGTGCTCCACCGGGCAGCACCGCGAGATGCTGCACATGACGCTGCAAAGCCTTGGCCTGACAGTGGATGAGGACCTGGACGTCATGCGCCCGGACCAGACCCTGCCGCAACTGACAGGGGCTATCCTGAGTGGCTGCGCGGAACTGATCCGCCGCCACAGCCCGGACTGGATGCTGGTGCAGGGCGATACCACCACCGCTTTCGTGGGGGCGCTGGCGGCATTTTATGGCCGTGTCAGAATTGGCCATGTCGAGGCGGGGCTGCGTACCGGGCGCAAGGACAACCCGTTTCCCGAAGAGATTAACCGCCGCCTGATAACCCCCATGGCGGATCTGCATTTCGCACCCACGCCCCGCGCAGCCGCGGCCCTGCTGGCCGAAGGGGTTAGCCCGCAGAGCGTGCATGTGACCGGCAATACGGGTATCGATGCCCTGCTGGCCCTGTGTGCCCGCTGGCAGTCTGGCGAACAGTCCATTGACCCATCTGGCAACTATGCTGCTGATCATGCGGGCAGCCCGGAGGGGGTGGAACCCGCCGTGGCGGCGTTGGCCGGGGCCAGCCCGCTGGTGCTGATAACCTGCCACCGGCGCGAGAATTTTGGCCCGGAACTGGAGGCAATCTGCAAGGCCCTGCGGCATCTGGCTGAAACATGGCCTGCCGCGCAGTTTGTTTTTCCTGTCCACCTCAACCCATCGGTGCGCCGTGCCGTCATGCCGCTGCTGGGGGGGATTGCCAACCTGCACCTGCTTGAGCCGGTGGCGTATGACACCATGGTGTTTCTGATGCGCCGCGCCACGCTGATCCTGACAGATTCGGGCGGTATTCAGGAGGAAGCGCCAACCTTTGGCGTGCCGGTGCTGGTCATGCGCGCCACCACCGAGCGGCAGGAGAGTGTCGAGGCCGGTTTTGCCCGGCTGGTGGGCAGCAATGCAGACATGATCGTGGCCGAGGCCAGCCGTATCCTGTCCGCCGGAGGGTGCCCGGAACTGAGCGGACGCCCCAACCCGTATGGAGATGGCCACGCGGCGGAACGTATTGCCGCCATTCTGGCCGAAACCCCATGAAAGGGCAGCCGGAGGCTGGCGGCACGGTTGTCATGTTTTCAACCGCCGACTGGGCCGCACCATGCTGGACCAATAAACAGCATATTGCCCGCAGGCTGGCCGAGCGTGGCTATACCGTGCTGTATATCGAAACCGTGGGCCTGCGCCGCCCGTCGATAAACAGCCTTGACCTGACACGTATTATCCGGCGGTTGCGCTCAGGCCTCAAGCCGCCGCGCCGGGTGGGCGAGCGGTTGTGGGTGCTCTCTCCGCTAACCCTGCCGCTGGGCCAGCGCCATGGTTTTGTCCGGCATTTCAATGCGTGGATTCTGCGCACCGCCATCCGCCTGTGGCTGCGCAGGCATGGCGATGGCACGCCCCCGCTCGTCTGGGCCTATCATCCGTATATGCTGGAGGCCATTAGCGGCCTCAAACGCAGTGCGCTCGTCTATCACTGTGTCGATAACATTGCCGCCGTGCCGGGGGTGGATGCCACGGCCTTCGCGCAGGCGGAAGAGGCATTGCTGGCCCGCGCCGATGCCGTGTTTACCACAGCCCCCGCCCTACAGGCGCATTGTGCACGGATTGCCCCGCACACCACGCATTACTTCCCCAATGTGGCTGATCTGGCGCATTTTGCGCAGGCGCGGCATGCGGGGGCCGTGCCGCCTGAATTGGCGGCTATTGCCGGGCCACGTCTGGGCTTTATTGGCACGCTGACTGATTTCAAGGTCGATTTCGCATTGCTGGAGCATGTGGCTCTGGCCCGGCCCGACTGGCATCTGGTGGTGATTGGCGATGAGCGCGAAGGACAGGCCGACCCGGTGCTGGAGCGCATGCGCAGGCTGGATAACGTGCATATGCTGGGCTGGCGGCCCTATGCGGTGCTGCCGGATTACCTGCGGGGGCTGGATGTGGCGCTTCTGCCGCTCCTGCTGAACGATCACACCCGCGCTGTTTTTCCTATGAAGTTTTTTGAATATCTGGCGGCGGGCTGCCCGGTGGTTGCAACAAGCCTGCCTGCTCTGGCTGATTTTTCCAGCTATTGTCGACTAACGGACAGTGCAGAGGCCTTTATGGAAGGCATCAGCAATGCCCTGACGGCCCCACAGGTTATACCGGAGAATGACCCGGTGCTGATGGAAAACAACTGGGATAGGCGGCTGGATAAAATGCTGGCCGTGCTGGGGCCTGAGGCGGCACGGGCGGGTTTAGGATAGGCCCAGCCTGTCCTGCACGCGGCCCAGCAGAATGCGCGCGGCAACCCCAGCCCGCCAGAAACCATGCAGCGCAATGGGTTTGACCGGCGAGAGCGGGAACAGGGGGGGCCCTCCCTGCACCAGATAGGCCGCAAGCTCCCGCCCGGCCAGCGTGGCCATGGCCACACCCCGGCCGTTATAGCCCAGTGCCGCCAACAGGCCGGGTTCGGGTTCATGCCAGTGCGGGTAATGATCCAGCGTTACTGCAAGCTGGCCGTTCCAGCCCTGTGTCCAGCCGATAGTGCGCAAGGCGGGCCAGAGTTTTTGCGCCCGCGCCACCAGATAGGGAAACGCCACCGCCCCCTGTGCAGGGTGGGAGAAGGATCTCCCGCCCATCAGCAGCCTGCCGGTGCCATCCACCCGGTAATAGGTGGTGATCTGCCCCAGCTCATACAGGGATTCGCGCTCATGCAGAATGGCCCTTTGCAATGGCGCGGGCAGGGGTTCGCTGGCGACAATACCGCTGTAAACCGGCACGATGGAGCGGCGGAGGGCACTGTGCAGGGTATCCGTATACCCATTGGTGGCCAGCACCACCCGCTCGGTCACAACACAGCCGGTGCGGGTCTGGGCCAGCCAGCGCCCGCCTGCCCGTTTGAGCGAGAGCACCGGGCTGTAACAGAACAGGCTCGCGCCTTCCTGCACGGCAGCCTGTGCCACGCCCTGCGTATAGGCCAGCGGGTTAACCTGCCCGCCGCGCCTGTCCAGCAGGCCGCCGCAATAATGGCTGTGGCCGGTGCGTGCGGCCACAGCGGCACTGTCCAGCCATTGTACGGGCCAGCCCCGTATCTGGCACTGCTGTTCGAGCGTGCGTAAGGCGGCAAGCTGGCCTGTGGCGGTGGCAGCACGCAGGGTGCCACCCCGTGCGGCATCGCACGCAATGCCGTAGCGTTCGATCAGGTCGAACACCAGATCCGGCCCTTCCTGCCAGGCTAGCTGCACCAGCCGGGGGCCATGTTCGGGGCCAAAATCGGCCTCTACCGTATCGGGCGGGGGTTTTAGCCCGGGGTTGACCTGCCCGCCATTGCGGCCCGAGGCCCCCCAGCCCGGCCCATGGGCTTCCAGCACAATGGTTCTGGCTCCCTGCCGAGCCAGATGCAGGGCGGTGGAAAGGCCCGTAAGCCCCCCACCAATAACCAGAACATCGGTTTCAACCCGTTGTGTCAGTACGGGCCAATCCGGTGCGGCGGGGGCTTGCGCTTCGTAAAGACTGCCGCAGGCCGCGCCGGAAGGCCCGTGCATCAGGCCTCTCCGTAGCCGATAACGGCCTTGAGTTCGAGAAAGTCCATCAGGCCGAACACGCTGCATTCACGCCCGTTGCCGGACTGCTTGTAGCCGCCGAAGGGAGCCTTGACCGTCCATGCGCCCTGATTGAGCGTGACATTGCCCGCGCGCAGCCTGCGGGCCACCGCCCGCGCATGGGCCAGATCGCTCGACTGCACATAGGCCGCCAGCCCGTAAACCGTATCGTTGGCAAGACGGATGGCGTCTTCTTCATCCGCATATCCGATAATGGAGAGAACGGGGCCAAAGATTTCTTCGCGCGAGATGGTCATGTCAGGGGCAACCTGCCCGAAAACCGTGGGTTTGACATAGTAGCCAACCTCAAGCCCTGCCGGTTTGCCAGTGCCGCCGCCAACCAGCGTCGCGCCTTCCTCGATCCCTTTTGCAATCAGGGCCTGAATGCGCTCGAACTGCAGGGCGCTGACAACGGGGCCGTATTCCGTTTCCTCATCCGCCGGGTTGCCCATGCGCAGCTCGGACAGCACCGCTTTGGCCACGTCCATGGCCTCGGCCATGCGGGCCTGCGGTACCAGCATGCGGGTGGGGGCATCGCAGGTCTGGCCGGAATTGCCCATGCAGCGGCGCACGCCATCGCTGACAGCGGCCTGAAAATCAGCATCGGGCAGAATGATATTGGCTGATTTACCGCCCAGTTCCTGCAAAACGCGCTTGATGGTGTCGGCCGATGCGCGGGCAACGGCGGCCCCCGCACGGGTGGAGCCGGTAATGGACATGACATCCACATCCGGGTGGCGGGCAAGCGCCTCGCCCACATCGGGGCCGCTGCCGTTGATCATGTTGAACACGCCTGCCGGCACTCCGGCCTCGTCCATGATTTCGGCAAACAGCAGGGCGCTGAGCGGAGCGACCTCGCTGGGCTTGAGCACCATGGTACAGCCTGCGGCAAGGGCAGGGGCCACTTTGCAGGCAATCTGGTTCATGGGCCAGTTCCACGGTGTAATCAGCCCGGCTACGCCTGCGGCCTCGTGGGTCAGCAGCATGTCGTCACGCACGGTGTCGAAAGAGAAGGCGCGCAGGGCGTCGAGCGTTTCCTGCATGTGGCCATAGCCCGACCATGCCTGACTGTCGCGCGCGCGGGCGATGGGCGAGCCCATTTCAAGCGAGATGGCCTGCGCCATTTCTTCCGACCGGCGCTGGTAGATGGCAATCACCTTTTCCAGCAGGGCGATGCGCTCTTCCTTGGAAGAGGCAGACCACGCGGGAAAAGCCGCGCGCGCGGCCGCCACGGCCCGCTCGACATCCTGTGCGTTGCCCATGGCAATGGTGGCGCAGGCGGTTTCTGTTGCGGGGTTGATCACATCCAGCCGCTCGGTGCCTGCTGGCGCGCACCATTGGCCGTTGATGTAGAATTCGAGTGCGTGTGAAGAAACAGTCATGTCAGTTCCTGAACATTGAAAGCTGTTGAAACCCTGCAGGACGCCGCATTCCGTGCCGCCTGAAACCGCCGCAGGGCGGAACGCTGCAAAAACAGGCCCGGTTTCGATACTGGTATCGTCACAAAAACCTTTTTTCTTTTCAAGTGTTTTATGTGCCGTTTTGCTGAGGGCTGCGTTGTGGCTGGCCTTTGTGCGGCGGAGGGGTATGGGTGTCTTTTTATTACCATTCCAAAATATTCCGTTGACGTAAATTATTCAAGTGTGAAAAAACTGACTCGTATTTCACGTTTCGGAAGCCGCGCCGCATGTCTTTCGCACCGTCATCACAGAAAACAGGCCTTAGGGAAGCGCTCTTTCGGGCCTTCATGATGGTGCCGGGGGGCGTGCTGGGCTGCGGGCTTATTGTGTTTTCGCTCGGGCTTCTGGTCTTTTTGGCCCTGCGCCATAATGATGGCTCACTGCTGGGTGTGGGCATTACGCTCCAGAACTTTGTTACACTCCTGCAAGACCCGCTTTACGCACGGGTGGCGGGGCGATCACTCGTTATTGCGGGGCTGGTTACGGCGGCGACTGTGGTTACGGCTTATCCGGTGGCCTATTTTCTGGCGTTCCATGCCGGGCGTTACCGCGCCATTTTGTTGTTTCTGGTCACGCTGCCATTCTGGACCAGCTATCTGCTGCGGGTGTTCGCATGGAAAATCGTGCTGGCCTATAATGGCGTGCTCAATTCCTTCCTTACCGGAACAGGGCTTTTGGCATCACCCTCGCTGGCGTTTTTGAATACGCCCGCCGCTGTGGTGGTAACGCTGGCGCATGCCTATGCGCCCTTTGCCATCCTGCCGATTTTCACGGCACTGGAAAGCATGCCGCGCTCGCTGTTTGAGGCCGCGGCGGATCTGGGGGCGCGGCCTTTCACGACTTTCCGCCGTGTTGTGTTGCCCTATTCCATCAAGGGTGTTCTGGCGGCGGTAACGGTCGTGTTTATCCCCACCGTGGGGGATTACGTAACCCCGGCACTGGTGGGCGGGCCTAACAGCATCATGATCGGCTCGCTTATTCAGGTGCAGTTCGGCCGGGCGAATGACTGGCCATTCGGGGCGGCGCTTTCGGTGGCGGTCATGGTGCTTATTGCCTTGGTTATCGGCTTGTTGCGCAAGGCAGACCGGCAGGGGGAGAAAACG
Source organism: Acetobacter papayae (assembly GCF_047721125.1). Taxonomy (NCBI): domain Bacteria; kingdom Pseudomonadati; phylum Pseudomonadota; class Alphaproteobacteria; order Acetobacterales; family Acetobacteraceae; genus Acetobacter; species Acetobacter papayae. The sequence goes on from NZ_JBDNWF010000034.1 coordinate 16,463, forward strand.
GCATGAAAACGCTTCTGCCTTTCTACAAAAAGCCGCTTTCTCCGGGGACTGGTCTTGGGATTTATGTCGGGCTTTACCTGTTCTTTCTGTATCTGCCCGTATGCCTTATCCCGCTGTTTTCGTTTAACGACTCCATTCAGGCGGCTTTTCCCCTCAAGGGCTTTACCTTGAACTGGTACAGGGCGCTGCTGCATAACGATGGCGTGCGCCGTGCCCTGCTGACCAGCCTTGAAGTGGGCAGTATTTCGGCTTTTCTGGCAACACTCTGTGGCCTGACTCTGGCCTATGCACGGGTTTTCATGCGCACGCGGCTGAGTGTGCTGCTGTCCGGCCTGTGCCAGTTGCCGCTGCTGATACCGGGCGTGATCGTGGGCATTGCCATGCTGATTGTCGTGAACATTATCGGGGTGGGGCCGTCGCGCGTGGCGCTGGTGTGCGGGCATATGCTGGTGGGCCTGCCTACAGCCTTCATGATCCTGCACGGGCGGCTTTCCGGGCTTTCACGCTCCATATCCGAAGCGGCGGAGGACCTTGGCGCGCGGGAATGGACGACGTTTTCACGCATTATCCTGCCGCTGGCCATACCGGCTCTGGGGTCCGCCTTCATGCTGGCGTTTCTGACCAGTTTTGATGAGTTCATCATCGCTTTTTTCCTGACCGGTTCAGAACCGACACTGCCTGTCTATATCTGGGGGCAGTTGCGCTTTCCGCGCTCGCTGCCGCTGGTTATGGCGCTGGGCAGCCTGATTCTGGCGGTCAGTATCGTAATCGCGGCGGTATCGGAGCTGATGCGCCGCCGGGGAAAACTGACAGAGCGGCAGGCCTGACCTGACGCGCAACCGTGGAGTATTCTGATATGACAGGCAAAGAAAAGTCTTCCATCGTCAAAAAGATTTCCACACAGGCTCTGGCTTTTGCCATGGCGGCCTCCATCGTCTCCCCCATGGCCACGGCACGGGCTGAGGAGGGAAAACTCACCTATCTGACATGGTCAGGCTATGAACTGCCCGAATATGATGAGGCCTATCTGAAGGCGCATCCCGGTGCGGTGGATATTTCCGTTTTTGGTGATGATGACGATGCCTTTACCAAACTCAAGGCAGGCTTCCGCCCTGATGTCGCGCATCCGTGCTATGACAAGATCCAGCGCTGGAACAAGGCAGGGCTGATCGAGCCGATCGACACCAGCCGTATTGCCAACTGGAACCAGATTTTCCCCATTTTCCGCAACCTGCCCGATATTCAGGCAGGCGATGGCAAGGTGTGGATGGTACCATGGGACTGGGGCAATACCTCTATCCTGTACCGTACCGACCTGTTGCCAAAGGATGTGGAGCAGAGCTGGAACCTGCTGTGGGACCAGAAATATGCCGGGCGCATGTCCACGATTGATGCCGTGCATGACACGCCTATCGTTGCGGCTCTGGTTGCGGGGGTTAATCCGTTCGACCTGAGCCCGGCTGACATGGAAAAAGTGGCTGCTAAAATGCGCGAACAGCGCCCGCTCATGGCCTCCTACACCACGGATATGACATCGGTTGAGCAGTCTCTGGCCAGCGGTGCGCTGGTTGCGGCCATGACATGGAATGCCTCTGCCGTAGCGCTGCGCAAGCAGGGCGTGCGGGTTGCTTTCATGAACCCCAAGGAAGGCATGCTGACATGGAGCTGCGGCTTCGTGATGATAAAGGGCACAAAAAACAAGGATCTGGCGTATGATTTCATCAACAGCCGCCTTGATCCCTCCTCGGGCAAGCACCTGATCGAGAATAATGGCTATGGTGCGTCCACCAGCACGGCGTTTGCTGCGGTTCCGGCAGAAAAACTCAAGGAGCTTGAACTGCCGTCAGACCCGGAGGTGATGCTCAAAAAGACCGTTTTCACCGGCCCGATGAAACAGGCGGAAGAACTCGGCAAACTGCTTGAAAAAATCAAGGCCGGTGGCTGAATACAGCCATGGCGCCTGCAAATAGCGTTGAAAGGAACAGGGGGTTGGGCACATCAGCGGAAATGGCTGCACAAAGCAGGGCGCCGGATGCCGATGTGCTGATCGGCCGCAGGCTGCGGGCCTTGCGGCTGGAGCGCGCCATGTCGCTCATGGATCTGGCCAGCCGGGCTGGCATATCCGTCAGCGCACTCAGCCAGATCGAGCGGGGTATTTCCTCGCTCAAGATCAAGGTCATGTGGCCACTGGCGGCGGCCCTGAATGTCGAACCGGGTGCCCTTCTGGGGGAAAGCGGTCAGAAACACAGTGATCTGTACTGCGTATCTTCCAAAGCGCGCAAACGCCTGCCTGTTCACTCGGACGGGATTGAAAAATGGCTGCTCTCACCCCCCGGTGCGGCCCTAACGGGTATTCTGGTCAGTGTTGTGCCGGGCGGCACTACGGCGGGCAGTTATACCCATGCGGGGCATGAATTTGGCTACGTGCTGAGCGGCCAGCTTGAACTGACCATAGACGGCGTTTCCTACCAGTGTGGTCCGGGTGACAGCTTTGCCTTTCGCAGCACTCTGGATCACGCTTTTTCCAATCCGGGGCAGGAACCCGCCCAGATATTATGGGTCAATACAACCAAACCGGGAGAAAGCCGCGATGGCTGATGCACTGCTCAGGCTCGATCATGTCAGCAAGGTTTTTGCCGGCGGGCATAAGGGGCTGGATTCCATTGATCTGGATATTGCGCAGGGTGAGTTCCTGAGCCTGCTCGGTCCTTCTGGCTGTGGTAAAACCACAACCCTGCGGGTTATCGCAGGGTTTGAAAGCCCCACACAGGGGCGGGTGCTGCTCGATGGGCAGGACATGACGGCCCTGCGCCCGTGTGAGCGGCCCATCAACACCGTTTTTCAGGACTATGCGTTGTTCCCGCATATGAATGTCAGCCAGAACATTGCGTTCGGCCTGTCGCTGCGGGGGGTAGGCTCTGCGGAAACCCGGCGCAAGGTCATGGAGGTTCTGGAACTGGTTGGCCTGCCGGACAAGGCGCAGGCACGTGTGGGCAGCCTGTCGGGTGGGCAGAAACAGCGTGTGGCGCTGGCGCGCGCCCTGGTGTGCCAGCCCCGCCTGCTGTTGCTGGATGAACCGCTCTCCGCCCTCGATGCCAGCCTGCGCGAACACATGCAGGCTGAACTCAAGCGCTTGCAGAAAGAACTGGGCACAACCTTTGTTATGGTCACACATGACCAGACGGAGGCCCTGTCCATTTCTGACCGGATCGTGGTGATGAATGCCGGGCGGATCGAGCAGATTGCCCCGCCGGATGTTTTGTATGACCGCCCGGCCACGCAGTTTGTGGCCAGTTTTATTGGCACCATGAACCTGCTGAGTGCCAGTCCCGGCACTCAGCGCGACGGGCGGACATGTTTTGCTATCGGGCCGGGATGGCAGCCCGCCATAGCCCTTGATGGCACCATGCTCCTGCCATCCGACAGGCCGGTAACACTGGGGATCCGCCCTGAAGATCTGGTGCTGACGGAGCAGAGGGGGGATGAGGTGCTGGATACCACGGTTGTTTCCGTGGCGTTTCACGGGCGCTCATTTCGTGTGCAGGTAGAGGCGGCAGGGGGGCAGAGCCTGTTTGCCGATATCCCGCGTGAGGGCGAACAGGCCCGGCTGGTGCCGGGGCAGGCAATCAGCCTTGCCCTGAAAAAAGATGTATGCCCGCCAGTTTTTGTCAACTGAGTCTAAAACACACTTCCGCCTCAGGGTTCGGTAAAACTGCGGAGCAGGCCAGAGGTGAAAATGGCGGTGGTAAAGCGTGCGGTTTCATCAATATCGCTGAACGGGTTTTTGGAAAGATGTAGCAGGCTTTCCAGCCCCGCCATGAAAATGATCGAAACCGCAAGGGCAAGTTTGTCCGGTGCGATAACGGGTGATTGAATTCGGGCCTGAAGGCGGGCTTTCAGGTCGTCCGTCATGTCCTTTGCTGTAGTGGAGCTTAACAGCCGCGCGCGGATATGGTGCTGGTTCAGCTCGAAAAACCGTGCCGCACCATGCAGGCTCAGCAATTCGCGAAAAGAGGCGGCATAGGCTTTGACCAGCATGGTTTCGAGGTCATCCTCATCCGAACGGCAGAGCAGGATGGCGTCTTTGGCGCGGGCGATCACCAGATCAAGCAGGGTGTCGAAAATGACTTCCTTGGTTTTGAAGTAATTGTAAAAACTGCCGGGCGAGAGGGTGGTGGTTTTGACAATGTCCCTGACCGTGGCCGTGTCCAGCCCCACGGTGGAAAACACCTGCCACGCCGCACGCTCGAACTCCTGCTGCTTCATGCGCCGCGCGGTTTCCCGTTTTTCAGAAACACGGTATTTCGTGCGTGGCGGAGCAGGCGGGCGGGTCTGGTCTGGTGTTTCCCTGTTACGTGGGGGCACTTTCATGGTCCTGACCTAAGGTGCTGGAGCGCGGGTTACCCTGCGCGATACAGGTGCGTGCGATGTGGCCGGGCCTTACGGTGTGCTGGCGGACCAGCCACCGCCAAGGGCGCGGGCCAGCCGCACGGTTGAAAGGGCGCGGGCTGTCTGGGTTTTGACCAGTTCGTCCTGCGCATCAATCAGGCGCAGGCGGGCTGTCAGCACATCCTGCAAGGTCACCTGTCCTCCTTCAAACAGGCCATGGCTCATGGTCGCGGCTTTGCTGGCGGCTTGCGTGCGGGCCTGCAGGGCATCGGCGCTGGTGTCGAGCCGGGAGCGCTGTTCGCTGGCATCTTCAATTTCGGCCAGGGCGTTCAGCAGGGTCTGGTCATAGGCGGCCACGGCCTCATCCAGCCTGCTATCGGCCTGTGCAATCTGGGCGTGTATGCGCCCGGCGGTGAAAATGGGCAGGGTGGCGGTCAGGGCCGCCAGCCCGCCGGTGCCTGAAAGACCGGGAATGCCATCAAAACGCAGGCGGCCATCACCTCCGAAAAACTCAAGCCCAAAGCGGGGCAGAAGCTCCGTTTTGGCGCCCACAAGGCGTTGTGCCGCGGCCTCCACCATATGGCGGCGCAGCAGGATATCGGGCCGGTTGCTCAGGATGGTGCTGGGCAGCATGGCCCGTGGGGGGGCAGGGATACTGAAGGTGTCAGGCCCGGACAGGTCGGGGGCATTATCCGGTGTGCGCCCACTCAGAATGGCCAGCCTGCGGCGGAAGGTATCATAGGCTGCAACCAGCACGGGCCGGCTGCCGCGCAGAGCTTCGATCTGGGCGCGGATGCTTTCAAGGTCGGCCTGATTGGTCTGCCCGGCCTCAAAGCGGGCGGTGGCGTAGGCCAGCAGGCTTTCGAGTGTCTGCTCGGAACGATCAAGCAGGGCAAGGCGCTGGCTGATGCCAAGCGCGCTCAGATAGCTGGAGGCGACATCGGCGGCAATGGTCATATGCGCGCCGTGCAGCAGGTCCTGCGCCGTCAGCTCCATGGCGCGGCTGGCTTTCAGGGTGGCGGTGTTGTGGCCAAAAACATCCGGCTCCCACGCAATGCCCACCCCCGCCAGATGCCCATCGGTCATGGGGTCCCCCAGATTGGGGTCTATGCTGCTGGCCAGCGGAGGTGTGGCCTGCCGCCAGTTCATGCCGCCGCCCGCAATGCTGCCCGTGGCACCAATGGTAGGATACAGCGATGATTTGGCCATTTTGGTATAGGCGCGGGCCTGCTCCACCCTGTCGCGTGCCTGACGCAGTTCCGGGTTGGCGGCCAGCGCTTCTTCTACCAGCTTGGTCAGGCGCGGGTCGTGCCAGTCGGTCCACCAGTGGGTGAGGTCAACACGGCCCGCGCTGGCCTCGGCCGCTGTTCCGGCGGGAATGGTCACGTGCGAGGGCGGGATGTCCGCATGGAAGGGTGAGCAGGCGGCCAGCGCAACCGGCAGGGCAAGGACAACCGCGCGAAAGGGGAGGGGGCGAGCAGACATGTCGGGTTCAGTCCTGACGGGCAAGCATGGAGCGGAAACGCAGCAGCGCCAGTGCGAGAAACAGCGTTGAGGCGCACAGAATGGACAAAATGGCGGGCCAGATGGTTTCAACCCCGGCCCCCCGGTAGAGAATGGCTTGTGCTATTTTGACAAACTGCGTGGTGGGCAGCACACGCACGGCCATTTGCATGATGTCGGGCATGCTCTCGATCGGGGTGGCCGCACCGGAAAGCAGATAGGCAATGGCATAGACCGGCACCGCCAGCAGGCCGAATTGCGGCATGGTGGGTGCGAAAATGGCCAGCACCATGCCCAGCGATGTGACCGAAAAAAGATAGAGGACAAGGCAGGCCGCAAACAGCAGCAAAGACCCCGCAATGGGCACCCCCAGCCACAGATGCACGACAAACCAGAGCGATGCCATGCTGGCGACAAAAATGACCGCGCCATTGGCCAGAATTTTGGCCACGGCAATTTCACTGGCCGAAACAGGCAGCACCAGCAGGTGCTCAATGGTGCCGTGTTCGCGCTCGCGGATCACCGCAGCCCCTACAAGAATGATCGACAGCACCGTGGCGTCGGTTACCACCTGCATGACGGCGGTAAACCAGAAGGATTCACTATTGGGGTTGAAGCGGATACGGCTTTGCGTGCGAAAGGGAAGCTGCTGCTCGGCGGGGGGAGCGTGCATGAAATGGCTGATCTGGGAGAGAAAGATACGCTGGAGATACACATCTCCCAGCCCGGCCTGTGTCATGGCGGTGGCGTCAATCCGCTCCTGTATGGCGGGGCTGCGCCCGGCCAGCACATCGGCCTCGAAACGGGGCGGGATATCAATAACAAAATTGTAGGTGCCATGATTCATGCCCGCATTTGCCGCGGCCCGGTCAGTCAGAACCGGCGGCTTGAAATAGGGCAGAAGCACCCCGGCCTTCAGTTCGCGCGACAGGGCCGAGTGGTCTTCATCAATAAAAGCCACTGTTGCGTTCGAAACATCGATTTTCACGCCATCGGCCACAATGACAACGGCAAAGGAAAAGGCGAAGAGAATAAGCCCGAACAGGATAAAATCCCTGAACAGGCTTCTGAACTCTTTGCCGCTGAGCAGTGCTACATTAACCAGCCAGCGCATGGTCAGACATCCTGCTTGCGAAGGAGAAGGCACGCACTGCCGATATACAGGCAGGCAAATCCTACCAGGGCTGCATACATGGGTATGAAAAACCGCACCCCCAGCCCCTTGGTAAAGGCCCCGAGGCTGATAAGCTGGAACCATGTGGCGGGAAAGGCCTCGCCAAAATAATAGGGTATGCCAACAAGGGTGGATGTAGGGTAAAGCAGGCCGGAAAAATTGACAGCCGGGATAAGGCATATAATAGCGGTGCCGAAAATGGCGGCCACCTGTGAGCGCACAAAGGTTGATATCAGCAGGCCAAAGCCGGTGCTGGCCAGAATATAGAACAGAGCGCCAAGGCTCAGCCCGATGAAAGAGCCTTTCAGTGGCACGCCCAGAAGGGTGACGGATAGAAAAACCAGCGCCAGATACGACAGAATGGCCAGCCCCACATAAGGAAGCTGCTTGCCCAGCAGATACTGCCCCGTACTGGCGGGTGAGGCATACAGGTTCATAATGGAACCGATTTCCTTTTCGCGCACAACGCCCAGAGCCGTGAGCATGGTGGGGATAAGGATCAGTGCCAGCATGATAACGCCGGGGGTTATGGCGTAAATGCTGCGGAATTCCTGATTATAGGCAAAGCGCGGCACAATGCTGACAGGCATGGCCGCACTGGCTGTGGGCAGCGGGCTGGTGCGGGCCAGTTCCTGCCCGTAGCGCACCAGTGTGCCCTCGACATAAGCGCGGATATTGGCACCCAGAAAAGGCATGGCCCCGTCAATGATAATATCAAGCTCGGGCTTTCTGCCCGCGAGCATGTCACGCCCGAAATTGGCAGGAATATCAATACCCAGCGCAACCTCGCCATGTTGCAGGCGGGTCTGGAGGGTGTGCAGGTCGGGTGTTGGGGTTGCCTGCCTGAAATAGCGCGACCCGCTGAACTGCTCGGCAAGCGTGCGGCTGATCTGTGACTGATCGTGATCGATCAGGGTGTAGCGGATGGTGTTGATGTCAAAAGACACGCTATAGGCGGCAATCAGCAGCAGGCTGACAGGGCCGAGAATGGCAAAGGCAAGGCGCAGGCGGTCGCGTAGCAGTTCTACCGTTTCGCGGCGTGCGAAAGCCCAGAGCCGCGAAAACCAGCGCAAAAGCGGTGGCACGGCTTTTGCGGCCTGCGGCGGTGTTTGTTCGGCAGCGGGCGTGCTGGCAACGGCCACGGTGTTTCCGGCCTGTTCCAGACAACGGATAAACGCATCTTCCAAAGAGGTAGCCCCAGCCTGCTGGATGATGGCGGCCGGGGCGTCCATGGCCAGAACGCGGCCCTTGTCCATAAGGGAAATGCGGTCGCAGCGCATGGCCTCGTTCATGAAATGGGTAGAAACGAAAATCGTTACCTTTCCATCACGCGAGAGGCTGACAAGATGTTTCCAGAACATATCGCGCGCGGCGGGGTCCACGCCGGAGGTGGGTTCGTCCAGTATCAGAATATCGGGGTTGTTGATGCATGCCGCCGCAAGCTGGAGCCTTTGCCTGTAGCCAAGGGGCAGGCCGGTGGGGCGTTCATCCGCATGGGCGGTAAGCTCGAAATCCTCCAGCATGGTGTTGACACGTTCTGTCGCCTGCGCGGGTGAAAGCTGGAACAGTCGTGCTTGCAGCACAAGGTTCTGCCGCACGCTTAGTTCCTCGTACAGCGAGAAAGCCTGCGACATGTAGCCAACCCGCATGCGGGTATTCATATCGCCCGCGCTGACAGGGCGGCCAAACAGGGTGGCGCTGCCGCTGGTAATGTCGAGCAGGCCTGTGAGCATTTTCATGGTGGTGGATTTGCCGCAGCCGTTCGAGCCGAGAAAACCGAATATTTCTCCACGCCGGATACGGAAGCTGACATGATCCACCGCCGTAAAGGTGCCGAACTGGCGGGTCAGGTTTTCCGCCTCGATAACGGGGGGCGTACCGTCATCCACATAAGGGGGGATTTCAAAACCGCTGACGGCCTGCCGGGCGGCGGCGGGCAGTAGGGAAACATAGGCGGCTTCCACACTCGTGGTGCCGGTTTTTTGTAAAACGGCCTGTGTTTCATCGCAGGCGAGAATATGCCCGTCATTCATGGCGACCAGCCATGAAAAGCGATCCGCCTCATCCATATAGGCAGTGGAAACCAGCACGGTCATGCCCGGTCGCTCGTGCCGCATCTGATCCACCAGCGCCCAGAACTGCCTGCGCGAGAGCGGGTCCACGCCGGTTGTGGGCTCGTCGAGTATCAGCAGGTCTGGCTCATGCACCAGCGCGCAGCACAGGCTGAGTTTCTGCTTCATGCCGCCAGAAAGTTTCCCCGCCGGGCGGTCAGGAAAGGGGGCAAGCCCGGTGGCGTTCAGCAGGTGGGTAATATGGGTTGCGCGGGTTCTGGCATCGAGGGCGAAAAGACAGCCAAAAAAATCGATGTTTTCGCGTACCGAAAGCGTGGGATAGAGGTTTTTGCCCAGACCTTGCGGCATAAAGGCCAGACGCGGTAGAAAAGCCTCACGCGCGGCGCGGTTGCCGATATCAACCCCTAATGTGCTGATCCGCCCGCTCTGGAGCTTGCGCACCCCCGCAATCAGCCCCAGCAGCGTGGATTTACCCACGCCATCCGGCCCGACAAGAGCGATGGTCTGCCCCGCCGGAAGGCTGAGCGCAATATCGTGCAGAACGGTCTCACCCCCATAACGGTGAGAAACCCCGCTGACTTCAATCCCGGCTGCGGGTGCGTTCATGGTGGCTTACCGGCCTGTGGCCACAATAGCGGGCCAGGGCGCATCGGGGCTGGACTGGATATAGGCCTCGCCCGTCATGCCCGCTTTGAGCAGCTTGCCATATTGTGTCTGTTCCGCCTGCGTGATGCGGAGCTTGACGCGATAGACAAGCTGTTCGCGCTCGCTCGCGGTTTCCACATATTTGGGGGTAAACTGCGCGCTGCTGTCGATATAGGAGACTTCAGCGGCAATGGGGTTTGGCAGGCCATCGAAAACAATGCGCGCGTGGTCACCCGTTTTCAGAGTCATGACCTGAGCTGTCGGGAAAAAGACCGTCATATACGGGTCAACCGGGTCAATCAGGGCGTAAACGCGCCCACCTGCGGGCAGCACGCTGCCCGGTTCTACCACACGGTATTCCACCCGCCCGGCCACCGGGGCGGTTATGGTCAGCTCATCCAGCGCGGCCTGCACCTCGTTTACCTGCGCCGTGGCTGCCTGTGTGGCGTGCTCGGCTTCCGCCACGGCCTGTGTGGCGGCTGTTACGGCGGCCTGTGCCGCGTCAACCGCCGTGCGGCGGCGTTGGGTTTCCATGTCCGAAATCAGGCTGCGGGCCTGCATGCTCTGCGCGTGGCGCAGTTCGTCCGTATCGAGCCGTAGGGCGGCCTGCCGGGCCGTAAGCTCCGCCTGTACCCGTTCGCGCGCGCTTGTGGCGCGTTCGCGCTGTGCAATAGCCTGCGCGTATTGCGCCTGCACGGTTGCGGTATCCTGCTGGGCCATGATCTGGCCTGCTGTAACGGTATCCCCCTCGCGCGCCATGAGCTGTATCACCCGGCCGGGATATTTGACCGCGACATCAACCCGCGTGAACTCCAGCCGGCCATTGCCATGCAGGATACCGGGTGGCAGGGCGTTCAGCGCCTCGTGGTGCCGCCAGAACAGCCCCCCGGCAAGAGCCGCCACCGC
>NZ_JBDNWF010000035.1:0-27021 GCF_047721125.1 Acetobacter papayae
GTGTCAGCCGGTGTGCGCCCATTGGTGGGTTTGCCCGGCCTGTCGTGGCGGGCATGGGCCGGTGCGGTACCTGAACGGGGGCGATCCTTGCCTGCGTTCCGGGGGCCGCGCGGCCCGTGGGGCTTGCCCTGTTGCGGGCGCGCACCTGCTGTCTTGTGGCGTGCATCGGGGCGGCCTGCGGCTTCCCGGCTGACAGGGATGAAGCCTTCACGCCCGGCAGGGGCTGCGGGGCGTTCCGCCCGGTCGCTACGGGTATCCCTATGCGCCCCTTGAGGGCGGGCTGGGGAACGAGCGGGGCGGCGGGGGCCGCGTGTTCTGTCCTGCGTTTTATCCTGCGGCCCGGTCTGGCTTCTGTCCTGTGGGCCAGCCTGCGTTTTGCCGTGTGCCCTGCCCTGCGGCCTGTCCTGCGTTCTGGCGCGTGGTTTGCCCGATGGCTTTGCCGGTGGTCTGGCAGGTGTTCTGGTGGGCGATCCGGCCTGTGGTCTGGCCGGTCTGCGTCCGGTGGGGGGCATGTTCAGTCCTCGCGGTTGGGGCCAACCAGCACTTTGCGGCGGCCCACATGGTCGGCGCGGCTGATCACGCCTTCTTTTTCCATTTGTTCGATTAGCTTGGCAGCGCGATTATAGCCAATGGAGAGATGGCGCTGAATGAAGGAGGTAGAGGCCTTGCCCTCCTGCGTGACAATAGAAACGGCCTCCGTATACAGGTCGGCCTCGCCGTTTTCGCTGTTGCCACGGCTGCTGCTGCCCCCAGATGGGGCTTCGTCCGCCGGTTCGGACAGCACATCCTCGTCATAGACGGGTTCGCCCTGTTCCTTCAGGAAGCCGACAACCTGCTCCACCTCATGGTCCGCCACAAAAGGCCCGTGCACGCGGGTAATGCGCCCGCCGCCCTGCATGAACAGCATATCGCCCTGACCCAGAAGCTGCTCGGCCCCCTGTTCACCCAGAATGGTGCGGCTGTCGAACTTGCTGATGACCTGAAACGAGATACGGGTAGGGAAGTTGGCCTTGATGGTGCCGGTAATCACATCCACCGAGGGGCGCTGTGTTGCCATGATAACGTGAATACCCGCAGCACGCGCCTTTTGCGCCAGCCGCTGCACGCAGGCATCGATTTCCTTGCCGGCCGTCATCATCAGATCGGCCATTTCGTCGATGATAACCACGATATACGGCATGGGGTTGAGCGAGACGGACTGCTCCTCGAATACGGGAGTGCCGGTTTCGGGGTCGAAGCCTGTCTGCACGCGGCGCACCACCACCTCGCCATCGGCCAGTGCCTCGGCCGCGCGGGCGTTGTAGCCCGCGATGTTGCGCACCTGTAAATGCGCCATGGTGCGGTAACGGCGGTCCATTTCGCGCACTACCCATTTAAGGGCCTTCACTGCGTCGGGCGGGTCTGTCACCACCGGGGTCAGCAGATGGGGAATCCCGTCATAGATTGAGAGTTCCAGCACCTTGGGGTCGATCATGATCAGGCGGCACTCCTCGGGTGAGAAGCGGAACAGCAGCGATAGGATCATGGCGTTCACGCCCACGGACTTGCCCGAGCCCGTGGTGCCTGCCACCAGCAGGTGCGGCATGCGCGCAAGGTCGCTCAGCACCGTCTCGCCCGCTATGTCCTTGCCCAGTGCCAGCGGCAGTTGCCCGGCTTCCTGCCGCCATGAGGGCTGGTCGAGCAGCTCGGACAGATACACCGTCTCGCGCGTCTGGTTGGGAACCTCGATCCCCATGACATTGCGGCCCGGCACGGTGGCGATACGCACGCTCAGCACCGAGAGCGAGCGCGCAACGTCATCCGCCAGCCCGATCACGCGTGCGGAGCGGATGCCCGGTGCGGGTTCGAACTCGTATAGCGTGACAACAGGCCCGGCACTCATGCCGGTGATTTTTCCCTGCACGCCGTAATCGGCCAGTGTCTGCTCCAGCATCAGGGCCGTGGCGTTCAGGGCATCGGGCGAAGGGCCGAGGCGGGCATGGGCCGGTGCAGGGCGCAGCAGCGAGATTGGCGGCAGTTCCCAGCCGGTGCGGCGGCGTTCGGCCCCGGCGCGGCCTGTCTGCCCACCGGCTGTGGGGGTGTCGGTCGCATCGCGGCGGCCTGCGGCGAACAGCCGCCCCAGCAATCCATTGCGGGAGGGCTCGGCTTGCGCGGGGGCCGCCTGCTGCGGTGTGAGTGGCGAGGGCGCATCCGCGTTGCTGCGCGCCAGAGCGGGTGAAAACCCATCCTCCGCCTCGTCATGCCCTGTATTGGTTACCGGCCTGTAGGGGGTGAGATCGGTATGGGATGGCGCGATGGGGGCTGCCTCTGGTGCCTGCGCGCTGTGGTGCAGCACAAGGGCGGTGCCGCTTTCGGGCAGGGTGGCGGGCGTGCTGTGGGCGCTGCGCTGCGCGCGCGGAATGGCGTAGGGGTCGTCCGGGTCGTCCAGTTCCTCGTTGTAGGAGGGCGCACGGGTGGCGGCGAAAGCGTTGCCCGTAGGGGCTGTGCGTGGGGCCTGCGTATAGGCTGGCTGTGCGTAAGGGTCTGGCCGTGTGGTGGGGGCTTGTGGCGCGGGCGGGTTCTGGCGGGCCATGGCGCCATTGGCCGAGCGGGCGGCAAGGCGTGCCAGACGCAGGGGCATGCGGGCCAGAAAGCTGCCCGCGCGCCAGAGTATCAGCCATTCCTCGCGGCGCAGGCCCGTGCCCAGTGCCAGCAGCATGCAGGCCAGCAAGCCACCCATGAGCCACACTACCATGCCTCCGGCCGGGCCAATGGCCGCCATGCCAGCCGAAACCGCCGCCTGTGCTATGGAGTGGCCAATACCGCCACCCAGTCCTGCCTCGGAGGGCCAGTGCGGGGTGGGCAGGGCCGTAAACAGCAGCGGAATGGCCGCTAGCAAGGCCGCCACCACAGGGAGCAGGCCCAGCACCGCAGCAGCCCGTAGCCCCAGCAGCGGCCATGGCTCCAGCCCGCGCACATGGTGCGCCATCAGCCGCCAGCCCCAGATCAGCAGCATGAAAGCAGGCAGTAGCGCGCCCAGCCCTAGCCCCTGCAACAGCCCATCCGCTACAAAAGAGCCACTCAGCCCCAGCAGGTTGGTGGGGGGCTGGCCGGTGGCGGTGTCAAAGGACGGATCAGCCGGATTATAGCTGGCCAGCGCCACCAGCAGCACACAGGCCAGCCCGCACAACAACAGCCCGCCCGCTTCTTCCAGGCGGCGGTGCAGCGTGTTTTTGCGGGGCGGCGAAAATGAACGGTCCTGTGCGGGTGGGCTTGTGCGCGCCAATGATACGGGTTCCTGGTCTGGAGATGGGCAAAACATACCCGTGTGAAAAGTCTGACAGTGTCCTGAACTTCTTAGCAGTCCTGCCCGTTCAATGTGAACCGCCATCCGTGCCGGTGGAGACAGTGTGACAGATAAACGTCACCCATGGGCTAACAGCAGCAGAAGAAGATGGTATGGTTGGAAAAACCGGGGTCTATGGTTTGTGGAGGCATGCGTTTTTGCAGCACCCGCGTACGGCTTTCTTGTGGCAAGGTGGCCGGAATGTCCATGAACGGAAACGGGAGAGCCAAGCGCTGAACTTGCCAGTCAGATCAGGTCAGGACGCCGCCATGCCGGACACTGCGGGGCTTGATGCCACCGCCACCGGCGGGGTAGAGGGTGCCTGTCATACGTTTCCTTCCTTTAATGCCCTGCTCCTGCGGGAACTGGAAGCCCTGTTCGCAGGCGCGGTTGTGCTGCCTGCCATTGCCGCCCGTTACCTGATTGCTGCTGCCCGCGCGGCGGCCTGCACCACCCCGCCGGGGCTGGCGGTGGCAGATGGCGCGGTTGTGCCCCTTGCCGGTCCGCTGGCCTGTCTGGCTGAGCCGTTCGCCCCCCCGCCCGGCACGCTGGATGCCTGCCTGATGGCCCTTGCCCCCGTGCTGGCGCAGGTGCCCGCAAGCCGTGGGGTGGATGCGCTCGCAGGGGCAGAAACCCTGCACCCGTGGGCCTGTGCCGTATGGGACCTGCTGCCTTCCACCGCCCGGATTCTTGCATCCGGCGGGGATGAGCGGCTTGATGGTCAGGCCGGAAACGGGCTGAACCGCTATGGTGTGGGTAGTCTGCCCCGGCCTGAGGTGCTGGCTTTCGCCTCTTCTACTGCGTCCGATCCTTCTCCACGCGGGTTTGCCGCTGCCCGTGCGGCGCGGCTGTCGTTGGTGCGCGCCCTCGCGCGGGACTGGCCGGATAAGGCGGCCATGGCCGCCACCGTTGCAGCCACCGTTATGGAAACCAAGGCGTTTCTGGCTGGCTTTTTCGGTGTGGATAGCCCCGATCACGTTATTCTGGCGGCATCCGGCACGGATTGCGCCATGGCCGCCACGGCGGTGTGCGCCCTGCGTGGCAGCCCTGTTACCATTGTGCTGCCGGGGGCGGAGGAAACCGGCTCCGGTGTGCCGCAGGCCGCACGCGGTCGGCATTTCGCCAGCCGCACCGTCCATGGCGTGGCGGTGGAAAAAGACGGTGTGGTGGAAGGGTTTTCCCCCCGCACGGTCTGTGTGCCGGTTGCCGTGCGTGAGGCGGATGGCGCGAGGCGGACAGCGCGCGATGTGCTGGCGGACTGCACGGTGCATATAGAACAGGCTATCCGCATGGGGCGGCGGGTACTGCTTTATGTGCTCGATGTGTCCAAGACCGGGCTTGTCATGCCTGATATCGCCGGGGTGGAGGCCTTGTGCCAGCGCTTTCCCGGTCAGGTGGATGTGCTGGTGGATGGGTGTCAGGCCCGGTTTCTGCCCGAGCAGGCCGGGGCGTTCTTGCGCCGGGGTTGGGCGGTTATGGTCACGGGGTCGAAATTCTATGCCGGGCCGACCTTCTGTGGCGCGCTGCTGCTGCCGCGCCGCTGGCGGGCAAGGCTTGCGGGCGAGGGTGAGGGCCAGCACGCGGGCTTGCCCCCCGGACTGGCCGATTACGCATGGCGCACGGAATGGCCTGCCGCCCCGGCTACGGCCTGCCTGCCCGAAGGGTTCAATGCCGGGCTGTTCCTGCGCTGGCAGGGAGCCTGCGCCGAAATGGCGGCTTTTGCCGCAACCCCGGAGCGGGAGCGGCAGCACAGGCTCGACCTGTTTTTGTCTGGTGTGGCCAAGGCGTTGAGTGCCTGCCCCATGGTGCGGCTGCTGCCCGCTACGCAGGCGGGTGAGGCGGGCCACTGGATGTGGGAAGACAGTATCCTGACTTTTCTGGTGCTGGCTCCGTCTGCCCGCGAAGCGGATCATGTGCGGCCCGCCGTGCTGGATATGGAGCGTAGCCGCAGGCTGCACCGCTGGTTGCAGGCTGACCTGTCGCCTTACGTGCCTGATGGCCCGGATGCCACGGCCCTGCGCGCTCTGGTGGCCCTGCCGTGCCATGTGGGCCAGCCCGTGGCCCTGCCTTGCGCGCAGGCTCTGGGCGGTGTTGCGGGTGCGCTGCGGATTGCGGCCAGTGCGCGGCATGTTACGGCAGGAGAGGCCGATGCCGCCACCGAAACCGCTGCCCTCGTGCGGGATGTGGGGCAGGTGCTGGGCAAGCTGGTATTCGTGCTCGATCACTGGGAAAGCATTGCCGCGCGTGACCCCGCTCCGTGTGCCGCAGGCGTATTTCCGCTCTTGCGCTTGAGCGGCGGGGGCCGCACAACAGGCGCATGAGCGATCCTACCCCCGGCAGCGTGGCTCTTGCAGGTGTGCAGGACACGCAGGAGCATTTTCTTGACGGCCCCCGGCTTGAAGCGGGCATTACGCGGTTCTGGCTGATCCGCCACGCATTGGTGGAGGAAAACGCCCGCCTGTGCATGTATGGCAGCATGGATGTGCCGCTCTGCCCCGAGAGTCTGGTGGCGCAGCGGCCCATGTATCGTGCGCTGGCGGCCCGCCTGCCCGAGCGCGCGCACTGGCTGGTCAGCCCGTTATCGCGCACGCACCGCACGGCAGAGGCGATTTTTGATGCGGGCTATACGCTGGCCGATGGTAGCCGGCCCACCTTGCAGGTGGAACCGGAGCTGATCGAGCAGAATCTGGGGCGCTGGCAGGGGCTGACCTATGACCGCCTGCCCGGCCACCTGCGCCTGCCGCCGCATCCTTTCTGGCCGGTAGGGGCGACTGACCGCCCGCCGGAGGGAGAAAGCGTTGCCGATGTCTGCGCGCGTGTGGGGCACCTGCTGGACCGGCTGGCCGCGCAATACGCCCGGCAGGATGTTGTGGCCATAGCCCATGGCGGGGTTATCCGCTGTGCGCTGGCACATGCGCTGCGGGTGCATGCCGAGACGGCGCTGCATTTTTCAGTGCAGAATCTTTCTATCACCATTCTTGAGCGGCTTGATGCGGGCTGGCGTGTTGTTACCGTAAACGAGCTGCCCGGCGTCTGAACACCGCGCTACCGCCATACTGTTTTTCGGCCCCTGTCAGGGAAGGTTTTTGGTCATGACGACATCGTTCACTCAGTCAGGCGGTCTGTCGGGCTCGTCGGGGGCGCTGGCGGTTACGGACACGCTGTTTTTTGCCCGCCCCGGCGCAACGCTGAGCCGTGATGAAGCCGAAACCCTGACCCGCAAGGCCCTTGCGGGCATGGATGATGGCGAACTGTTTCTTGAATACCGCGAGAGCGAATCCATCGCGCTGGATGATGGGGTGATCCGCTCCGCCTCGTTCAACACCAGTTCGGGCTTTGGCCTGCGCGCTGTGCTGGGCGAGGAAACGGGCTTTGCCCATGCCGATGAACTCAGCCGCGAGGCCGTGCAGCGTGCGGGCAATGCGGTTGAGGCTGTCCGGGCTGGGCGTTCAGGCACGCTGGCACAGGCTCCCCGGCCTACTAACCAGCGGCTCTATACCGATGCCAACCCGCTGGGGGATACGGATTTTACCACCCGTTCGGGCCTTCTGAGCGAGATTGACGCCTATGCCCGCGGGCGGGACAGCCGGGTGGTGCAGGTTATGGCCTCGCTGTCGGGAGAATGGCAGGCGGTGCAGATCATCCGGGCCGATGGCGCACGGGTGGCGGACCTGCGTCCATTGGTGCGGCTGAATGTATCCGTTGTGGTGGAGCAGGACGGGCGGCGCGAAAGCGGTGGCCATGGTCTGGGCGGGCGCTATGCCATCAACCGCCTGCTGGAAGCCGAAACATGGCAGGGTGCGGTGGATGAGGCGCTGCGTCAGGCGCTGGTAGCGCTCGAGTCCCGCCCTGCTCCTGCCGGGCAGATGGAAGTGGTGCTGGGCGCTGGCTGGCCCGGTATCCTGCTGCATGAGGCGGTGGGCCACGGGCTTGAGGGGGATTTCAACCGCAAGGGCACATCCATGTTCTCAGGGCGGATGGGCACACGTGTGGCCTCCCCCGGTGTGACGGTTATTGACGATGGCACCTTGCCCGACCGGCGTGGCAGCCTGACGGTGGATGATGAAGGCACGCCCACCAGCCGCACGGTGCTGATAGAAGACGGGATTCTGTGCGGTTATCTGCAGGACAGGCTGAATGCCCGGCTGATGGATATGGCCCCCACGGGCAATGGCCGCCGCGAATCCTATGCGCATATGCCCCTGCCGCGCATGACCAACACCATCATGCAGCCGGGTTCCGCCACCACGGAGGAGATGATCCGCTCGGTCAAGCGTGGCCTGTATGCGGTGCATTTTGGCGGTGGGCAGGTGGATATCACCTCGGGCAAGTTCGTGTTCGCGGCATCGGAAGCCTATCTGATCGAGGATGGAAAGGTGGGGGCTCCGGTCAAGGGCGCGACCCTGATCGGTAGCGGGGCCGAGGCCATGAACCAGATTTCCATGATAGGCGGCAATCTGGAGCTTGATCCGGGTATTGGCACCTGCGGCAAGGCCGGTCAGGGTGTGCCGGTGGGTGTGGGCCAGCCCACCCTTAAAATGACCGGGCTTACGGTAGGCGGCACGGCGTAAGCACGCCACCGCCCCGGTTCCGCTTGTCTGGCCACCATGCTAGAGCGTGAACCGGACGGGGCCAGCCCTGTGCGGGCGTGGCTTTGGGCGGATGAGAGGAAAACAGGATAATGGACGCAAACGGATTTCGCAGCGCTTTCATGCGGGAGGCAGCGGCGCGCGGCTTCATTTTTCAGTGCACGGACGCGCAGGCGCTCGATGCGTTGATGGAGCAGCAGTCCGTTACGGCCTATATTGGCTTTGACCCCACGGCGGACAGCCTGCATGTGGGCGGGTTAATCCAGATTATGATGCTGCGGCTGTTGCAGCGCCACGGGCATCGCCCCATCGCCCTGATAGGCGGCGGCACGGCACGGATTGGTGATCCGTCCTTCCGTGAGGAAGCGCGGCGGCTGATGACGGAGGATGTCATCAGCGCCAATATGGCGGGTATTGAAAACTGCCTGCGTCAGTTTCTGAGTTTTGGAGATGGTGGCACGCCGGGTGCGCATGATGCGCGTCTGGTCAATAATGCCGACTGGCTGGACAAGCTCTCCTATATCGATCTGCTGCGTGATGTAGGCGTGCATTTTTCTATCAGCCGTATGCTGTCTTTTGATTCCGTCAGGAGCAGGCTTGAGCGCGAGCAGGGGCTGACCTTTCTGGAGTTCAATTACTCCATTCTGCAATCTTACGATTTCCGCGAACTCAACCGCCTGTACGATGCGCGGCTCCAGCTTGGCGGGTCTGACCAGTGGGGCAATATCGTCTCGGGTGTGGAGCTTGTGCGCCGCACCGACCAGAAAACCGTCATGGGGCTGACAACACCGCTGCTGGCAACGGCATCGGGCGCGAAAATGGGCAAGACGGCCGCCGGGGCCGTGTGGCTGTCCGCGGCCCGGCTTTCGGTTTTTGATTACTGGCAGTTCTGGCGCAATACGGAAGATGCCGATGTGGGGCGTTTCCTGCGCCTGTTTACCGAACTGCCGCTGGAAGAATGCGACAGGCTGGCAGCCCTTGGCGGGGCCGAGATTAACGAGGCCAAGAAAGTGCTGGCCACCGAGGCCACAGCCCTGTGCCACGGGCGCGAGGCCGCCCTTGCGGCAGCGGAAGCCGCCCGCCAGACCTTTGAGGAAGGGCGCACGGTTGCGGCCGACCTGCCGGTGCATGCCGTGTCTGCGGTGGCTCTGGCGGAAGGGATTCCCGCTTTCCGCCTGCTGACGGAAGCAGGGCTTGCCAAAAGCAATGGCGAAGCCCGGCGGCTGGTGCGCGGTGGTGGCGCCCGGCTGAATACCGTAGTGATCGCGGATGAAAACCACCTGATTGGTGTGCAGGATCTGGTGGATGGCGCTATCAGGCTGTCTGCCGGGCGCAAGCACCATGTGCTGGTCAAGCCTGAAGCCTGAAGGCCCGGTGCTCTGGCTGTGTAACGGCCACCCCTTTAAAACCCGGCGATACAGGCCGGGTTTTTTTGTGCCTGTCTGTTTGAGGGCGGCGGGCTGGTGCGCTGCGGGGCTGAAAGCCCGTGGACACCACGCAGGGCCACATGATGCAGGCAGACCCGTAGGGTCTGTGCATGGGGCAAGGCGTAAATTGTCATGAAAAAGCAAGGCTGGTGCTGCTGGACAGGATTGAACTGTCGACCTCTCCCTTACCAAGGGAGTGCTCTACCACTGAGCTACAGCAGCGTTGCCTGCGGGGGGTTCTAGCGGCTCACGCGCCCCGCCGCAAGACTGAGGCGATCAAAAAACGAAAAAATTAATCATTCCACCGGCAAAGTTGGTACCAGCCCTGCCGGTGGCGCTGTAAATCAGTCGTCGCGATGGGTTTTTTCCATCCGCTCATGCTGTTCCTGTGCCTCAATGGACAGGGTGGCGATCGGGCGGGCCTCAAGCCGTTTCAGGCCGATGGGCTCGCCGGTTTCCTCGCAATAGCCGTAGCTGCCGTTCTCGACGCGCTGCAGGGCCAGATTGATTTTGCCAATCAGCTTGCGGGCGCGGTCGCGGGTGCGCAGTTCCAGCGCACGGTCGGTTTCGACACTGGCGCGGTCGGTGATATCCGCTTCATGAATACCCCCTTCTGACAGGCTGGCCAGAGTGTCCCCGGCTTCCTTCAGTAGTTCGGCGCGCCATTTAAGCAGTTTCTGCCGGAAGTATTCCGTCTGGAGAGGGTTCATGAACTCCTCACCTTCGGACGGACGATAATCAGGCGGTAAAGTAATCATATCAGTTGTCAGCCTTTGCAACGACAGGAGGCCTGCCCTGAAAAGAATGACGCGGCTTATAACGGTAACGGGTTCATCAGCCAAGAAATTTATGTGATCACGTAAAGAGGAATTTTTTAAATATGAATATAACGTATAGAAATTGATAAGTTTTATGTAACCGGAGTGAAATACTTGTCCGGTTCAAGTGTGGTTTTATGGCCTGTCTGCAACAGTGTGTGCGAACAGGCCACAGGGGCGGGCGGGCAAACAGCCCTTATCCCTGTCAGGCCCCTGCTCTGGTGTGGGTCAGACCTGCGCCTGACGGGGTATCAGAACGGGATTTCGTCATCCAGATCGCTGCTGCCCGAGGCATCCCAGCCGCCCGGTGCATTGCCGCCACGCTGCGGAGCAGGCAGGCGTGAGGACGATGACGGGGCAGAGCCGCCGCCATAGTCACCGCCGCCCGAACCGCCATTGTTGTAGCCGCCATAGCTGCTGGAGCCACCGCCACCACCGTTTCCGCCGCCGTAGCTGCTGCCACCACCATAGCCGCCGCCACCGCCGCCTTCGCCATCCTGACGGTTGTCGAGCAGTGTCAGTTCGCCACGGAAACGATCAATCACCACCTCGGTGGTAAAGCGTTCCTGCCCGCCCTGATCGGTCCATTTGCGGGTCTGGAGCGAGCCTTCCAGATAGACCTTGCGGCCCTTGCGCAGGAAGCGTTCCGCCACATCGGCCAGACGTTCGTTAAAAATAACGACCCGGTGCCATTCCGTGCGTTCACGCCGCTCGCCCGAGGCGCGGTCGTTCCAGGTATCGCTGGTGGCCAGCGAGAAGGAGACAATTTTCGCGCCGTTCTGGCTGTTGCGTACTTCCGGGTCCTTGCCCAGATTACCCACAAGAATAACCTTGTTTACGCTGCCTGCCATGACGGACTCCTGCTTTCTGATATGCGGCTGAGGGGTTTCTGTTTTGTGCTCTTTAGCGCAGCCACGCCATACTCACCAGCGGAACGGACGAATTTTCGCCCTGACCCGCTTATAGCCGCCAGATTGAAAGCCGCGCGGCCCCGTGCTGGCGTTCCCCCAGAGCTTCGAGCACCAGACCGTTCCGGCGGGGTACCGCAATGGCGGGGGCCTGCCCAGCGGCAGCCTGTGCCATGGGTGCCTGTCGGGGCTGGGCCTGTGGGGGGGTATCCACGGCCTGCGTATCTTCCTCCGGGGGGGCGAAGGGCAGGGCTTCATCGCGCGCGGTTTCGGCTACCACAATGGCCTCTGGTGCCAACCAGCCCCTGTCGCGCAGGGCGCGCAGGGCGGTGGTGGGCAGGCCCAGACGGTATGGCGGGTCCAGAAAAACCAGCCGGGCCGGTTCCCGCTCGGAGTTGGGCGCGCGGGGGTAGGCAACATCACGCGGGATAACGGTTGTGCGGCTTTCCCACCCGCAGGCGTGGATATTAGCCCGCAGGGCGGCCAGTGCCGCGCGGTCGGTCTCGAAAAACGTAACGTGCTCCGCCCCGCGAGAGAGGGCTTCTAGCCCCAGCGCGCCGGTGCCTGCAAAGGCGTCCAGCACATGCGCGCCTTCAAGCAGGGGCAGGCCACCCCATGGGGCATGCAGCAGCATGTCAAACAGCGCCTGCCGCACGCGGTCGGCCGTGGGGCGTGTGGTGGAACCGGTGGGGGCGTGCAGCATGCGGCCCCGGCGGCTCCCGGCGATAATCCGCACGCTCAGTCGCCTGAAGGAGCGGGGCGGTTCTGCCCCTCTGTGCGGGTGCGGGGCTTGGCCGGGCGTTCTTCCGCCTTGGGCAACTGGTCACGCAGCACGCGGGGCGAGACTTCCTCCAGCGCGCCACGGGGCAGCACCCCAAGTTGGAAGGGGCCATAGCTGGTGCGGATCAGGCGGCTGACATGCAGGTTCAGCCCCGACATGACTTTACGGATTTCGCGGTTTTTGCCTTCACGCAGCGAGACGGTCAGCCACGCATTGTCGCCCTTGCTGGAGTCCAGCTCCGCGGTAATGGGGCCGTAGCGCACGCCGTCGAACACGCTGCCATTGGCCAGTGCTGCCAGCCGCGCCTCGTCCACCACACCGAACACACGCACGCGGTAGCGCCGCAGCCAGCCGTTGGAGGGCAGCTCAAGCCTGCGGGCCAGTTCGCCATCATTGGTCAGCAGCAGCAGCCCTTCGCTGTTCAGATCGAGGCGGCCTACGCTGATCACGCGGGGCATGTCTTCTGGCAGGGCGGAAAACACGGTGCGCCGCCCTTCGGGGTCGCGGTGGGTTGTTACCAGCCCGTCCGGCTTGTGGTAGCGCCACAGCCGGGTGCGCTGGGGCGGGGCCACGGGCTCGCCATTGACCTGCACAATGTCGTTGTCGCTAACGAAGGTGGCCGGGTGTGTCACTGGCTGACCGTTCAGGCGGATACGGCCTTCCTCGATCATACGCTCGGCGTCGCGCCGGCTGGCCACGCCAGATCGGGCCAGCCACTTTGCAATGCGCTCCGCGCGCGGTTCCTGGGTCACCCCTGCTCTCCTGTTGCTTTGATAAATGCCCTGAACAGGGCCTTGTCCACGGGGTCTATGCCAAATTCCGGGTGCCATTGCACCCCAAGGAAAAATTCCTGTGTCGGATCTTCCACCCCTTCGATCACGCCATCCTCTGCTACGGCGTTTACGCGGCCCCGCCCGACATCGCGCACGGCCTGATGGTGGGCGGAGTTGACGGCGGCCTGTGTTCGCTCCTGCGCAATGCGCGCCAGCAGCGTGCCGGGCATGATCTCTATCGCGTGGCTGGCCTCATCACGCGGGTTGGGCTGTTCATGCGGCAGGGCGTTGGGGAGGGTATCGGGCAGATGCTGGATAAGCGTGCCGCCAAGGGCCACGGCCATGAGCTGCATGCCCCCGCATATGCCCAGTACGGGCAGACCGCGCGCCATGGCTTCGGCCAGAAAGGCGCTTTCGGCGCGGGTGCGGCGGGGGCGCAGGGTAACGCTGGGGTGCCGGGTCTGCTCGCCATACAGGGCGGGGTCTATGTCAAACGCGCCGCCGGTAATCAGCAGCCCGTCCACCTTGGCCATGTAATCACGCGCAAGCTGCGGAAAAAGCGGCAGAGCCATAGGTAACCCACCTGCCGTGCTGACAGCCGAAAGGTAGTTTTCGCGCATGGCGCACCACGCAAAGCGCGAATACTGATCCGCGCCGCCCTCTTCAAGATCAAGCGTGATACCGATAACCGGACGGTCTGCCATCATGGCTGTGCCTGCTGTGCTCTGCCTGTTTATGCTCACGGGGCTATATGAGCGCCCCATGGGCTTTCAGGTGCCACAGCATGGCGGTTTTGCCTATGCGCTATCGCAACCGCTGGTGTATCAGCGTGCCAGTACAGAAGGCAGGCTGACCGGCATCATATGGACGGCAGGCTGCGCGGCATTAATGGGCGCATCAGACACCCGATCCGCTACGGCTACCCCGATTCCCAGAGCTGCCGCTGCAAGAATGAGAGAAAGGCTGTTCATGATCCTGTTCTCCATCATGTGGCTACCAGTCCCCCCTGCCAGATTGCGTTATGTTACAGAACCGGGCGGGGTTTGTTCTTTGGAACGATGACAGAACGGAGGGCCGTATTGCAAGGAAAAACTTGCCTTCTGGCCGAGTCTGGGCAGTTTTTTCATGGGGCGGGGTGTGGGGCTGGCACCGCTGGTTGAAATATTTCGTGAGCAATGCCCGTGCAGGGATACGGCAGCGAGGTGGAAAGGGTGCGGGCGGTAATGAAGGATGAAAGCGAGATGAGCGCGGCACGCGAGGGAGAAATGGCTCTGGCGCTGGACGAGGCCCGGCAGGCCGCCGCGCGGGGTGAGGTGCCCGTAGGCGCCGTGCTGCTCGATGGCGCGGGGGCCGTGCTGGCGCGCGCGGGCAACCGGGTGGAGGAATGGCACGACCCTTCTGCCCATGCCGAAATGCTGGTCATGCGCGAGGCCGTGCGCCAGCGCGGTGGGCGGCGGCTGGCGGATTGTACGCTGGTTGTGTCGCTGGAGCCCTGCCCCATGTGTGCGGCGGCTCTGGCGCATTTTCGCGTGGGGCGGGTGGTGTTTGGCGCGTATGACCCCAAGGGTGGCGGGCTGGAGCACGGGCCGCGCCTGCCCTACAGCCCCGCTGCGCTACACCGCCCCGAAGTGGTGGGTGGCGTGCGCGAGCGCGAGGCGGCAGCCCTGCTGCGTGAGTTCTTTGCCCCCCTGCGGGCTGGTGGACGCAATGACGATTCCACGGCGTAAAAAGCCTGTTGTCAGCATTGCCCCAGATCCCGCCATGAAAAAGGCGGAAAGTCGGGCACAGTATCGGGCTGGTGGGTCATGCGGATGGCGGGCGGGCCGGTAAGCCGGAGCCGGTTTGCACCACCATGGCGTGTTTTTGTCGCGTTTTGTTGCTGGTGCCCCTGTGGGCCAGAATCTGTCCGGTGAGGTTTTTTTTCCTTGCGGGGCAACCATATAACCGGTTCAGGCGTAAGGTTGCGCGTTGCCCCCGACTGCGGGCAGGCTTCCCGTTGCCTTAGGAACAGGGGCCAGCGCCGTGCGATGGGCCGGGATGGAACAAGGAACAGTCAAGGTCGTGATGTCTGGAAAATCTGTGATGAATCAAGAACAGCGTGGCCGCGTGCGGAACCGGGTTCCGGCGTTGCTGGCCGGGTGTGCTTTTTTTGTGGGTGGCGTGGCCTCCCCGCTGGGCGTACATGCCGCGCGGGCGGATACGGCCGCTGCTCCCGCTCCTGTGGCCGGGGTGATCAAGCCTACCGGCACGGAACAGCGCATTCCTGATTTTGTCGGTCTGGTCAAACAGGTCAAACCGGCGGTGGTGTCCATTACCGCCATGATTAAGGCATCCGTCGCGGAAAGCGAGAATGGCGGCGGCATGGGCGGCGGTTCGCCCTTCCCGTTCCCCTTCCCGTTCCAGATGATGCCCCAGCAGTCGCGTCAGCCGGTTGAGGCACGCGGGTCGGGCTTTCTGATTTCAGCCGATGGCTACGTGGTGACCAACAACCATGTGGTCAAAGGCGCGACCAAGGTTACGGTCACGCTGGATGATGGCACCACCCTGCCCGCGCGCGTGGTGGGCCGTGACAGCAAGACAGACCTTGCCCTGCTCAAGGTTACGTCCAGCCAGAAGCTGCCCTTTATTGAACTTGGCCGTTCTGATGACGTGCAGCCGGGCGAATGGGTGATTGCCGTGGGTAACCCCTATGGTCTGGGTGGCACGGTAACGGCGGGCATTGTCTCTGCGCGCGGGCGTGACATCAACGAAGGCCCGTACGACAACTTCATTCAGGTGGATGCGCCCATCAACCGTGGCAATTCCGGTGGGCCTCTGTTCACGCAGGATGGCAAGGTGGTGGGGGTTAATACCGCTATCCTGTCGCCTTCGGGTGGTGGCTCCATCGGTATCGGCTTTGCCATTCCGTCTGATACGGTGCGTTCGGTGGTGGATCAGCTCCGCAAGTCCGGCCATGTTGTGCGCGGTTATCTGGGTGTGAATGCCCAGACCATTTCGCCCGTCATGGCCAGTGCGCTCAACCTGCCCGCTTCCACCCAGCCGGGTGCGCCGCCCGCCGGGGCGCTGGTAGCCAGTGTTGCGCCGGGTAGCCCGGCGGAAAAAGCAGGCTTGAAGACGGAAGATGTCGTAACCGAGCTGAACGGCCAGAAAGTCGGCAGCCCGCATGATCTGGCCGTCCGGGTGGCGGATATTGCGCCGGGCACGCAGGTAACGATCGGTTATATCCGTGCCGGCAAGGCGGAAACCACCAAGGTAACGGTGGGCAACCTGTCGGGTGCGACTTCGGCGGCCTCGGCTCCGGGTGCGCCCACATCCGCCGGGCAGCATCTGGGTGTCTCTCTTGTGCCGCTAACACAGCAGACCCGCCAGCAGCTTGGCCTTGGGGCTGATGTGCATGGTGTGGTGGTGAGCGATGTCGAGCCCGGTTCGGCGGCGGATCAGGCTGGCGTGCGTCCGGGGGATGTCATTCAGGCCGTTGGTGGTGCCAGCGTAGATACGCCCAAGGCGGTTGTCGGCGCGGTGCATACGGCACTGGCGGCTAAAAAGCCGGTTCTGCTGCGGATCCTGCGGGAAGGGCAGTCCCTGTTCGTTGCGGTTTCTCCCGAGCAGGGGGCTGCCGCTCCGGCATCGGGCGATGGCGAGTCCGATGGGGATGACGACGCGAACTGACAGGTAGCGAAGGGGCTGACAGCGCCGGGTGGTAACACCCGGTTCTGCCCGGCACCTAAGTATAAAAAAAACCGGCCTTTCCTGTTCAGGGGGAGGCCGGTTTTTTATTGCCAGACAGGGTGCCATGCAGGGTGCGGGGGTTTTTAGATCGCAGTCTGTCCCGTGGCGATCTGGCGCAGTGCTTCGGGCAGAAGAATGCGGATGCTGTGATTTTCCGTGCTGGCAATCAGCTTTTCGCGCCGTAGTGCGCTGATGGTGCGGCTGACGGTTTCGATCGTCAGCCCCAGATAATCGGCTATGTCCACCCGCGTCATGGGCACGGGGGCTACGGGGGTTGGGTCAGGCGGGGTATCGCCCAGCATGGTTTGCTCTGCCTGTGCGCGGCCCAGCAGGAAAGAAGCCACTTTTTCGCGGGCGGTCTTGCGGCCGAGCAGCAGCATCTGTTCCTGCGCTTCGGCCAGCTTGTCCGTTACGGCGGCCAGCAGGTTGCGCTTGAGGTCTGGCTGGTCGTTCAGCAGGGCTTCAAACTGGGGGCGCTGGAACCGGCAGGCATGCACGGTATCGACCGTTTCCGCCCCAAAAGCATACAGGCCCGAGCGGCTGAGGCCCAGAAACTGCCCCGGATCGGCAAAGCCGGTAATCTGCCGCCGTCCATCTGGCAGAGATTTGAACAGTTTAACCGTGCCGCGTGTGATGTTGAAGAACGACTCCGCCGACTGCCCTTCCTCCACCATGGTGGAGCCGGGGGGCAGTATCAGCCTGCGCGATGAGTGGGCCAGAGCTTCAAGCCCGTCGCGATCTATCCCGTTACACAGTCCACCCCGGCTCCGGTCGCACAGCAGGCAGTGCTGGAGGTCCCCTTCCGTCCTTTCGGGGCGCGTGTGGCGGCCTGCCGTGGGGTGTAACGGAGGGGGAGGAGTCTGGGACATGCAATTGAAATCCAGAAAAACCAGCCGGGCGGCCAGAAACCCCTGTGGTGGGGGCCATGAATACCCTTGCTACCCCGGACAGGGCGCTGAAACTGCGTGTAATTATGCGGAGTGTTTTGACATAAATCAATAACGGGGCACGGACGCGCTGCATGCGGGTCTGGGTTGCGCCTGTTACACGGGCACCACCGCCAGTATGCAGCCGCACGACAAAAAGCCGGTGAAAGCGGACAGGTTCTCTCAAAATCCGCCAGAGTACGGCCAAAAAGGGGCTTGTGGTCAAAAAGTCACAGCCCGTGCGCATTGCTGGCGCACTGCCATGGAAGTTGATCTAGATCAAGGTAGTGGAAGGCGCGGCATGATCTTTCCGCAGGTGAGTTTTCAAGTTGCAGTGAAGAGACAACAGGTATGGTCAAGTTCCGCGCTTTCCTTACGGTCATGGTTGCTGGTGTTGCCACCATGACGGGTGCTGCCCGCGCCCAGACAGCTACCTCCAATGCCGCCTACGTGAATGCGCCGGTGGTTGACCGCGTGCCCGACGCGCCTGCGGCTAAAGGCCATTGCGGCATTTTCGAAACCTGCGCCACCACCAAGATCGGTCTGGGCAAGGGCGACATGATGCTGCGTCTGTCCGGCACCGGCGTTCTGCCGCAGGACCGTCAGAGCTCTGTCTGGCTCACGGCTCCGGGTCTGAATGGCACGCTGAGCACGGGCGCTCATACGTCCACCACCAATCAGGCCATGCCGGAACTGGCGTTCGAATACTTCATCACCGACAACATCTCGGTTGACCTGATCGCCACCAGCACCCGCCATGAAGTCAGCGCCACCGGCGGCATTCTGGGCAACAGCAAGCTCGATGTCGGCAGCGCTTGGGTTCTGCCCCCCACGCTGACCTTCGCTTGGCACTTCCGCCCCCACAAGCGCTTCAACCCCTATCTGGGCGTTGGTGCGACCCTGATGTGGTTCTACAACATGCAGGGTGCGAACGGCAGCTCGCTGAACTCCGCCTTCACGGCTGGCCCGACCATCAATGCTGGCTTTGACTATCAGCTCGTTGGCAACTGGTTCTTCAATGCCGACGTCAAGCAGATGTTCGTGAGCATGCACGCCTACGAAAAGGGCGGTCAGGTCAACGGTCTGGCCGCAGGTGGTCATATCCGCGCTCAGGATTCGCTGGACCCCACCGTGGTGTCCGCTGGTATCGCTTACCGCTTCTGATACTGGCATGAGCGTGGTTGCACAGCCTCAGGCTGATCTGGTTGCCCGATACAGTGGCAACCTGCCACGCTATACCAGCTACCCGACCGCCGCCAGTTTTACGGAGGCGGTCGGCTCCCCACAGGTGGAGCAATGGCTTGCGGCCCTGCCCGCGAGCGAACCTGTTTCTCTTTATTTCCATGTGCCCTTTTGCGACGAGCTCTGCCGCTTTTGCGGGTGCAATACCTCTGTCATGCGCCATGAGAGCGGGCGGGTAGCCTATGCCGACCTGCTGCGTGAAGAGCTGCACCGCTATGTGCAGGCTCTGGGCGGGCAGCGCCGGGTTGGCCATGTGCAGTTTGGCGGTGGCACCCCCACCACCCTGCCGGCCGAAGCCCTGCGCGCCCTCATGCGAGTGGTGCGGCTGTGGTTCAGTCTTGAGCCACAGGCCGAGCTGTCCATGGAACTCGACCCCCGCCACCTGCCGCCGGGGCGGCTGGACCTGCTGGCCGAGCTGGGCTTCAACCGTGTCAGCCTCGGGGTGCAGGATATCGACCCCCGCGTGCAGGAAGCCTGCGGGCGCATCCAGTCCTTTGAGCAGACGCGTGATTGCGTGCAGCAGGCGCGTGCGGCAGGGATTGCTGGGGTCAATATCGATCTGATTTACGGCCTGCCGTATCAGAGCGTGCAGAGCGTGGCCGAAACCGCGCGGCAGATTGCCGCCCTGCGCCCGGACAGGTTGGCCGTGTTCGGTTACGCCCATATTCCGTGGAAGCAGAGGCGGCAGGCGCTGATTCCTGCCGAGTCCCTGCCGGATTCAACCGAGCGTCTGGCCCAGCGTGCGCGCATGGATGCCGTGCTGGTCGAGGCCGGATATGTGCCGATCGGGCTGGATCATTACGCCCTGCCGCATGACCCGCTGGCCCGTGCGGCGGGTGAT
Source organism: Acetobacter papayae (assembly GCF_047721125.1). NCBI lineage: Bacteria > Pseudomonadati > Pseudomonadota > Alphaproteobacteria > Acetobacterales > Acetobacteraceae > Acetobacter > Acetobacter papayae. The sequence continues at coordinate 19,360 of NZ_JBDNWF010000035.1, forward strand.
GGCACCATGCACCGCAATTTTCAGGGCTACACCACCGATTCCTGCGCGGTGCTGCTGGGAATCGGGGCCTCTGCCATTTCCATGTTGCCTGAAGGCTTTGCTCAGAACGAGGTCAGCACCGCTGCCTATGCGCGTACCATGGCTGCCTCTCACGCCCTGCCGGTGGTGCGGGGGGTGGCGCGTTCGGCGCAGGACCGGGCACGTGGCGCCATTATCGAGCGTATCATGTGCGATATGGGTGTGTGCCTTGATGGCGGGCCGATTGCAGCTCTGGCCCATGAAGGGGGCGAGACTGGTTTTACGGCAGAACTGAGCGCGCTGCGGCCTTTCGCGCATGACGGGCTTATTCAGATGGATGGCGCGAATATCCGCGTAACCGAGCGCGGGCGGCCCTTCCTGCGTAATATTGCCGCCGTGTTCGATACCCATCATGCAGCCCTTGCCGCGCAGGCGGGGGAAAAGGCCCGGCCCCGGTTTTCGGGCGCACTTTAGGCATCTGGCCCATGCTGCACAGGTGGCTGCGGGGCTGCCGGTCAGGCGGTGTGCGGGGCTGTGGAATAGGGGACGCGCTCAAGGGAGCGGGTACGGTGCCCGGCCGCGCGCGCCTTGATCCTGCCGGTATTTTGGCGCATGGAAAGAGAGCCTGCGCCTGTATGCCCGGTTTCCTGTTTGGGAGAGGGCAGGTTTTTTGCCGGTTTTCCCATGCTTGCCCGGTCTGGTCGGTATGCGTGGGGCTGGGCCTGTGTTCCATAATGCAAGGATAGGACGGTATGAGCCACGGAGCTTCCCTGTCTCAAGGTACTGGTGCGTCGGATGTGGGCTTTGCCCTGCCCGCGCTTCTTGCCCGCACGGTCGCGGCCCGCACACCCTATGCCCACTGGCTGCTGAATGATGTGCTGCCCACCAGTGCGTGTGACGCGCTGGAGGAATGGGACCCCGGTGCGCAGGCAATCGCGGGGGATGTGGAAGGCCGCCGCGAAACCCGCAATGCGCATCGTGTGTTCGTCAATGCAGAAACCCGCGCGCGTGACCCCCGGCTGGATAGTCTGGCTCATGCGTTTGATAGCGAGACCATGCGCAGCGCCTTTGAGCAGTCCTGCGGAATCGCGCTTGATACGGCGGCTCTGCGGCTGGAACTGTGTCTGGATACGGACGGATTCTGGCTGGCCCCCCATACAGATATCGGGGCCAAGAAGCTGACCCTGCTTGTCTCGCTCTCACGCGGGGCGGAATCGGCGGATTGGGGCACGGATCTGATGACGCAGGAAGGCGAATCCGTTGTGCGGGCGCCGGGGGCGTTCAATTCTGCCGTGCTGTTCATTCCGGCGGATAATACGTGGCATGGGTTTGTGCGCCGCCCCATTAGCGGGGTGCGCCGCACGCTTATTGTCAACTTCGTGGATGATTCATGGCGCGCCGTGCATGAGCTGGCCTTTGGCCCGCGAACAGGTACACGGCACTAGGCTCCGGCGGTGTCTGGGGGTGCTGTCTAGGCACCGGGGCTGCGTCTTTTTTTGCAATTTTCTGACAAATCGGGTTTAGGGAGGCCGTTGCAAGTACAACGGGGGTAAATAGGGGATGAGTGAGCCTGTGCGTGAGTCGATGGAGTTTGACGTTGTCATTGTAGGCGGTGGCCCCGCCGGACTGGCCGCTGCCATCCGCCTGCGCCAACTTTCCCCGGAGATAAATGTCTGCCTGATTGAAAAGGGCAGCGAGATCGGGGCGCATATCGTCTCCGGTGCGGTTATCGAGCCGCGCTCCCTGACAGAGCTCCTGCCCGACTGGCGTGAACGCGGCGCGCCGCTCAATACGCCGGTCACGGCGGAAGATATGCTCTATCTGACACGCAACAGCAGTCTGCGCGTGCCTATGCTGGACCGTTTCATGCCGCATATGGCCAATCACGGGAATTACGTGGTTAGTCTGGGCGAGGTCTGCCGCTGGCTTGCCGCTCAGGCCGAAGAACTGGGCGTGGAAATCTATCCCGGTTTTGCCGGGGCGGATGTGCTGATCGAGGATAATCGCGTGGTGGGCGTTGTCACCGGCGATATGGGCGTGGGCCGCGATGGCGAGCCCGGCCCCAATTACCAGCCCGGCATGGAACTGCGTGCGCGCTACACCCTGTTTGGCGAAGGCTGCCGGGGTTCGCTGACCAAGAAGGTCATGGCCCATTACGACCTGCGCAGTGGTGTCGATCCCCAGACCTATGGGCTGGGCATCAAGGAAGTGTGGGAAATTCCGGCTGAGAAGCATCGTCCTGGTCTGGTGCAACACAGCTTTGGCTGGCCGATGGATAACAACACCTATGGTGGAGCGTGGCTGTACCATTTTGGCGAAAATCTGGTGTCCTATGGCTTTGTCATCGGGCTGGATTACGCCAATCCGTGGCTTTCGCCTTTTGATGAAATGCAGCGCGTGAAGCTGCACCCGGCCTTTCGCAAGCATCTCGAAGGGGGGCGGCGCATTGCCTATGGCGCGCGCGCCCTGTCCGAAGGTGGGTTGCAGTCCCTGCCCCGCCTGACATTCCCCGGTGGCGCGCTCATTGGCGATTCCGCTGGTTTCCTTAACGTGCCCAAGATCAAGGGCACGCATACGGCTATGAAGTCGGGCATGCTGGCGGCGGAAGCCGTGGCCGAGGCGCTCAAGGCCGAGCGGCCCGAGCCCGCGGCGTTTACCGACAAGGTGCGTCGTTCATGGCTGTGGCAGGAACTGCGCGGCGCGCGCAATATTCGCCCGGCCTTTGCGCGCTTTGGCGCCCGGGGCGGTGCGGTTTACGCTGCACTTGATGCCATGCTGCTGCGCGGTCGCGCACCGTGGACGCTGCATTTCCAGCACAAGGACAACGAAACCCTCAAGCCCGCCAGCGTGTGCGCAAAGCCGGACTACCCCAAGCCCGATGGCACGCTCACCTTTGATCGCCTGTCCTCGGTATTCCTGTCCGCCACCAATCATGAGGAAGACCAGCCGGTGCATCTGCACCTGCGCAATCCCTCTTTGTGGAAAACGGTCAACTGGGATGTGTTCCACGCTCCTGAAGCGCGGTATTGCCCGGCAGGCGTGTATGAAGTGGCGGATGAAGAAACCGCCCCGCGCTTGCAGATCAACGCGCAGAACTGCGTGCACTGCAAGACATGCGATATCAAGGACCCCACGCAGAACATAGACTGGACCACGCCCGAAGGTGGTGGTGGGCCAAATTATCCGGCCGGTATGTGAATTTCGGCCAAAATACTGTAAGGGATCGTCCGAACTCTCCTGCGTCAGCAAGCGAAAGAAGTCATGAAGATACTCGTACCTGTAAAGCGGGTTGTTGATTACAACATCAAGCCGCGCGTAAAGGCCGACGGCAGCGGTGTTGAAACCGCCGGTGTCAAGATGTCCATGAATCCGTTCGATGAAATCGCGGTGGAAGAGGCCGTGCGCCTGCGCGAAAAAGGCGCTGCGTCCGAAGTGGTCGTGGTGTCGGTGGGCGTGCAGCAGGCGCAGGACACCCTGCGCACGGCTCTGGCCATGGGTGCGGACCGCGCCATTCTGGTTCTGTCCGATGAAAGCCCCGAGCCGCTGGCCGTTGCCAAGGTTCTGAAAAAGCTGGTCGAAAAGGAAGAACCGTCACTGGTTATCCTCGGCAAGCAGGCCATTGATGACGACATGAACGCCACGGGCCAGATGCTGGCCGGTTTCCTTGGCTGGGGTCAGGGCACGTTCGCCAGCAAGGTGGAACTGGCCGAAGGCCGCGCGCGCGTCAGCCGCGAGGTTGATGGCGGCACGGAAGAGGTCTCTCTCTCCCTGCCCGCGATCATTACGGCTGACCTGCGCCTGAACGAGCCGCGCTACGCCTCGCTGCCCAACATCATGAAGGCCAAGAAAAAGCCGCTTGAAACTCTGCAGGCGGCTGATCTGGGCGTGGACATGACGCCGCGCCTGACGGTTGTCAGCGTTGCGGAACCGACCGAGCGTAAGGCGGGCATCAAGCTCGACTCCGTGGCGGAACTGGTGGAAAAACTGCGTAACGAAGCGAAGGTGATCTGATCATGACCGCTCTTGTTCTTCTCGACCACGAAGGCGGTCAGATCAGGAAGGCGGCTCTGTCCGCCGTGGCCGCAGCAACCAAGCTGGGCGATGTGCATGTGCTGGTCACGGGCGATGCCGCCGTGGCGCAGGCCGCGGCATCCATTGCTGGGGTGAGCAAGGTTCTGCACGCGGCGGATGCCCGTTACGCGCATGATCTGGCGGAGCCGCTTGCGGCACTCGTGGCCTCGCTGGCTGGCGGGTATGATCATATCGTGGCCGCGGCCGGGGCGTTCGGCAAGAACGTGCTGCCCCGCACAGCAGCCCTGCTCGATGTGCAGCCTATCCCCGATGTCATCAGCATTGAATCTGCCGATACGTTCGTGCGCCCCATTTATGCGGGTAACGCACTGGCGACAGTGCGCTCGTCCGATGCCAAAAAGCTGCTGACCATCCGTTCCGCAGCGTTCGACCCCGCCCCGGCGGAAGGTGGCAGCGCCACCGTCGAAACCCTGCCCGGCGTGGACAGCCCCGAAGTCTCGCGCTTTGAAGGTGTGCAGCTCAGCACGTCCGACCGGCCTGAACTGGAATCCGCCCGCGTGGTGGTGTCCGGTGGTCGCGGCATGCAGAGCGAGGAAAAATTCCACACGCTTGACCCGCTGGCCGATGTGCTGGGTGCAGCGCTTGGCGCGTCCCGTGCGGCGGTTGATTCGGGCTTTGTGCCTAACGAGTGTCAGGTGGGGCAGACCGGTAAGATTGTCGCGCCCGATCTGTATATGGCGTTCGGTATTTCCGGCGCTATCCAGCATCTGGCCGGCATGAAGGACAGCCGCGTGATTGTGGCGGTCAATAAGGACCCCGACGCCCCTATTTTCCAGGTGGCAGATTACGGCGTGGTGGGCGATCTGTTTGAGATCGTGCCCCAGCTTGTCGATGCGCTGAAGAAGTAAAACGCCGTTTCAGGCGGCCTGTCTTTACTGGCAGGCAATGGCAAACCCGCACGCGACTGGCGTGCGGGTTTTGTCGTTTTCAGGCCCGTGGTGTGTTGTGGGCATCCGGCTTGCCATAAGCGGCCATAAAGATATCCACGGCCGATTGCGTGACCTTGCGCTTGTCCTCTTCCTCGTTTTCCAGCGGCATGTTGAAGCGCTTGCGGTGGGCGATACGCGTCTGGCAGAGCGAAAAGAACTGTTCTGCCGCAAGGTCCGGGTCGTCCGTGTACATGGTGCCGCGCTCCGTCTGTTCAGCAATCCACTGCGAGAGCGTAGCCAGCGCCAACCGGGGGCCATGCTGCCAGAACGAGACGGCCAGTTGCGGAAAATGCGGCGCTTCGGACACGATAATCCGGTACAGCACCAGACTTTCGGGCTGGGTAATAAGCTGGATAATGCCGCCTGCCATTAGCGTTAGGGTCTCGCGCGGGGTGCGGCCGTGTTTGATGGAGGCAAGAATGGGTGGCAGCTTTTCGCGGCAGCGCTGCTCTACATAGGCGGTGAACAGATCCGCCTTGTTGGTGAAGTAGTTGTAAAGTGTGCCTTTGGAAACGCCAGCCTTGCGCGCAATGGCTGACATACTTGCCCCTTCGTAGCCGTGTTCGGCAAAAACGAGATTGGCGCCGCTCAGAATCTGTTGCCTTTTAGCCTCCGATTCTCCCACACAGGACTGCGCGCCGGGCCGGTCGGATGACAGGGCGGGCTCTGGAGCAGAGACGCCTGTTGGCCCGGAGGCAGGATCGGAAGGGAAATCGGAGGAGGACATAGGCGGTTGGCTCTGGTGGCTGAATGATTGACGCGCGAAGGAAAGACGATAGGGTACGCAATGACCGAACCGGTCGGTCAGAACAGAAACGTTGTAGCAAAAATTAACGTCGGCGCATAATTTTCCCGGCGTACGGGTTCGAGAAGGGTCAGGCAAGTGGCAAAAACGCAGGTGGCGAAAAGGCGGGCAGACACGGCATCCATACTGGTGCTGGCCGTGCTGCTGGCAGGGTGCGCGGTGGGGCCTGACTTCAAAAAGCCCGAAACATGGTCTCCCGAGCAGTGGCGGCAGGCCGCCACACAGGAGCGCTCCCGCCTGCTGAGCGTGCCGACAACAGAAGAACCACCGGCGGCATGGTGGAGCATTTTCCATGACCCGGAACTGACAGCGCTGGAAGAGCGGCTGGCCAGCCAGAACCTTGATGTGCAGCAGGCGTCCGAACAGCTTGCGGTCAGCCGGGGTCAGTTGCTGCTGGCCGGTGCCGAGCGCTTTCCTGACCTTGCCGCCTCGGGCTCCTACAAGGCATCGCAGTACAGCACCAAGGAAATGCAGTGGGTGCTCAAGCGCGTAGGCCGTCAGGCCGGGGTGGGCGACCAGATCGAAGCCGCGGCATCAAGCGCTTCGGTGCCGTTGCTTAACCAGTGGCAGGATGGCCTTCAGTCAAGCTGGGAGGTTGATCTGTGGGGCCGTGTGCGCAGGCAGTACGAGGCCGCCAAAGCCTATATGACAGCCTCGCAGGAAGAACGCCGGGGTATTCTGGTAGCGCGTCAGGCTGAGCTGGCTTCCGATTATATTACCCTGCGCCAGTTGCAGGAGCAGGCGCGCATTACTCGCGCCAGCCGTGATCTGGCAGCCGATCTCACCAAGCTGAGCGAGTCGCGCTACCATAGTGGTCTGGTGAGCGAACTGGATGTGGATACCGCTCAGGCCGAACTCCAGCGCACCGACGCCCTGCTGCCGCAATACGACCAGCGGATTGCCATGCAGATCAACGCCATCAATCTGTTGATGGGGTCTCCTCCCGGCGCACTGGATGCGGAACTGAATCAGAGTAAGGCCATTCCTCTGGTGCCGCCTGCTGCACCTGTAGGCCTGCCGTCCGAACTGGCGCGTCGCCGCCCGGATATTCGCGAAGCCGAAGCCCAGCTCCATGGGGCTACAGCGGAAGTCGGTCAGGCGGCTGCGGATTTTTATCCCAAGGTTACGATTGATGCCGGGTTTGGCTTTCAGTCCCTCTCCTTCCGCGATCTGGGGTTCTGGAATGCGCGGGCATGGAATGTTGGGCCATCCATCACCCTGCCTATTTTTCAGGGGGGCCGCCTGAGCGGGCAGCTTGAAATGAAAAAGGCCTCGCAGCGGGCAGAGGCGCTCAATTATCGCAAAACCGTTCTGAACGCATGGCGTGAGGTGGATAACGCTCTGGTGGCCTGGCAGGCCGAGCAGCGGCGTAATCAGGCGATCAGCGCTCAGGTGCAGTCAGATCGCCGTGCACTTACATTGGCACAGGATCAGTACCGCCACGGGTTGCAGAACTATCTGCAGGTGCTGGATGCCCAGAGGCGTATGCTCCAGTCCCAGACACAGGAGGCCGAAAGCACGGCCACCCTCTCTGGCAATCTGGTGCAGCTATATAATGCACTGGGCGGAGGTTGGGAGCAGGCCTTTCCAGAAGCCAGAACCACAAAGTGAATCGAAAAGGGCGGCCTAAGGCCGCCCTTTTCTTTTGGGGGGCCATTCGCGTGCCGGAGCATCCGTTTTGATATCGTATTTTTATGGGCCAAAAATGGCGGAATTCCTTGGAATGTTTCAGAAAAAAGTCAGTGGGAGCATTTTTCTGTTGGAGTGGTGTTGACGGTATAGTGCTGGTGGGTATAGAAGCTGGCTCACGGGACGAGA